>NZ_NFJA01000083.1:0-17523 GCF_002159615.1 Bacteroides sp. An279 | reverse complement strand
ATTTTCACATCTTATATAATTCTCATTTTCAGCAATATAGATAGAAAAACGATAATCAGTTAACAGATTTTTACGCCCACCTGTTCCAAATCCATTGCCACATGGAAAAAATTTCTTATCTTTGCAGAGGAGAGAGGGAGGAACATAATTATACCATGCGGACATTCATCTAAGACAAACCACTGATTATGACAAACAAAGACATAACTTGCTTCGTCGCCTGTTGCGGAGGGGCAACACCTGGTGATATCATTGAAGGGCTTCCAGACGCAAAGATACAGACAATCTCCCTGCAAGACAATACCGATACCTGCCGGCTTATAGCTGCCCAAAGCCATACCCCCTATACTCTAATATGCCGCACCAGGCATCACATCCGGCTAGGGTACAGAGCTTTGGAGCGTATGGCAGATTACTTGTCTGCTCCTGAGTGCGGCATGGTATATGCCGACCGTTACGAAGAGACCAAAGAAGGAATATACCCACATCCGGTCATCGATTACCAGCCGGGAAGTGTACGGGATGACTTCGACTTCGGCTCGCTTGTGATGTACCGCACCGAAGCCTTCAGACAAGCTACAGCCGAAATCAGTGTAGAGCCTGCGTATACCCATTCGGCAAGCTACGCCCTCCGGCTGGCATTGTCGCGCAGGTACTCCCTGACTCATATCAGCGAATATCTTTATACAGAAACCGAAACAGATACACGTCATTCGGGCGAAAAACAATTCGATTACGTCGACCCGCGTAACCGGGACGTACAATTGGAACGGGAAGCCGTCTTTACCCGATACCTGAAAAAGACAGGAGCATACCTGCCTTCGCCGAAGCGGAATATCGATTTGCAGAAAGGCTCGTTTCCCTGTGAAGCATCGGTCATCATCCCCGTGCGCAACCGCGTGCGGACCATCGACGATGCCATCCGTTCCGCATTGGCACAAGAAACGACATTCGATTACAACCTGATAATCGTAGACAATCATTCTACCGACGGAACAACCGAAGTCATCCGCCAGTATGCCGGAGAAAAGAAAGTAGTCCACATCATCCCCGAACGCACCGACTTGGGTATCGGTGGATGCTGGGACTTGGCCATACGCGATGCACGATGCGGACGGTTTGCCGTCCAACTGGACAGCGACGACCTGTATAGTACGCCCGGCACCTTACAGGCTATTATCGACAAATTCCATGCAGGACAATGCGCTATGGTCATCGGTTCCTACCGCATGACCGACTTTAAACTGCAGGGCTTGCCGCCCGGCGTAATAGACCACCGCGAGTGGACCGATGCCAACGGGCACAACAACGCCCTCCGTATCAACGGGTTGGGAGCACCGCGTGCCTTCTACACCCCCTTGCTGCGCCAGATAGGCATACCCAACGTAAGCTATGGAGAAGACTATGCACTGGGACTGGCATTCTCGCGCCAATACCCTATCGGGCGTATCTACGACGTACTTTACCTGTGCCGCCGCTGGGATGGAAACTCGGATGCCAACCTGAGCATCGAGAAAGTAAACCGCAACAATGCTTATAAAGACAGCCTGCGCACACTGGAGCTTTCCTGCCGCCGTGCCCTTATGACTCCAGAAAAAGAAACACCCGGCGAACATTTCCTGAAGCACCAGCTGGCCCACTGGGCACTGGCCCGCACAAATCATGAAGCACTCTGCCACATCCAGACCCGCCGCCTGTGCATCGGGGAAAATACGGTATTTGTCCAGTTCAATCCCGCCCGCGCGGTCTCGACCTGTGCCCGGCTGGATAAGACAAGCATTGCGGCACGCCCGTGCTTTCTTTGCGACACACACAAGCCCGTCGAGCAAGACTGCATCCCCATCATACTGGATGAGACTTTCCAGCTTCGCATCAATCCTTATCCCATCCTGCCTGCCCACCTCACTGTTTCCAGCGAACGGCACCAGCCCCAAACCCTTGCGGGAAAAACCGGACGCCAGCTGCCAGGCAAACTGACCGACTGGCTGGAGAGACACTTCGCATCGGGGTATGCTTTGTTCTACAACGGAGCCAAATGCGGCGCATCAGCTCCCGACCATTTCCATTTTCAGGCAGCACGTATGCAAGACATACCGCTCATCATGCAGTGGGACCGGCTGATGGAAACCGCCACCCTTACAGGACAAGCCACTTTACCCGGCGGGGGAACATGTCAGGAATACCGCATCAACGGATACCTCTGCCCCATCGAGGCATTCGTGTCCGACTCTGCCCCTGTATCAGATGCAGATTTGATAGATGCTTATCTGCACACGTTGCCATCGCACCCGGACGAAGACGAACCACGTTACAACCTGTTTGCATGGAATGACCCGAAAAGAGGGTTCACCGTAGCGTATCTTCCACGTGATAAGCACCGTCCGTCCTGCTATACGGCATATGGGGGTGAGCAACGCCTTGTAAGCCCCGGCGCCCTTGACATGGCGGGACTGATAGTAACCCCCCGGAAAGAAGACTTCGAAAGTCTGACCGCGGAAGAGATAAAAGAGATATACGATGAAGTAAGTTTATGACTCAGTAACCAAAAGACAAGAACGAAGTAACAAAAGTGACGAGTCAACTAAAAAAAGCACAACAATGAAAGAACCCGAAATAAGCGTGGGCATCCTCAATGCCCCCCAAATACATTTCAACCTCAACAGACGTTACCTTGCCAAAGGTGAAAGCGTAGACGGAGAACAAACCGTATGCTTCGACGAAGGAGGCATCTTGTGGAACGGTAACGTGTACCGCGAGCTGACCTTTACCCCACTGGAAGACGATGCGTCATTCTCCCTGTACGACGTAACCATCGGCATCAATTTTCATTGGGAACGACAGGAAACCCAGCGTTTTACCGGCATGCTGAAACTGGTGGTGGATGAAGGAGGCATAACCGCCATCAATATCCTCCCAGCCGAAGAGTATCTCATCAGCGTCATCTCTTCGGAAATGAACACCACCTCTTCGACCGAATTTCTTAAAGCACACGCCGTCATCTCCCGAAGCTGGCTATTGGCACAAATAGAAAAGCGGAAAGCACTGAGCAAAAAAGACAACGGATTCTTTCCATTCATCAAAACCGAAACCGAATACATCCGCTGGTACGACCGCGAAGACCATACCATCTTCGACGTATGTGCCGACGACCATTGCCAGCGCTATCAGGGCATCACCAAAGCATCCAGCCGGAGGGTGGAAGAAGCGGTGAAAGCCACACGCGGACAAGTATTAATGTATAAAAACGCCATCTGCGATGCCCGCTTCTCGAAATGTTGCGGAGGAGCGACCGAAGAATTCGGCACCTGCTGGGAAAACAGGCAATACCCCTACCTTCATGCCGTGCGTGATGCAGCCGGAGAAACGTCCTTACCCGACCTGACCTGTGAAGAAGAAGCTGAAAAATGGATACGCTCTGAACCGGATAGTTTTTGCCATACACACGACAAGAACATCATCCGGCAGATACTGAACAATTACGACCAGGAAACCACCGACTTCTACCGCTGGAAAGTGCGTTACACCCAAGCCGAACTGGCTGAACTGATTCACTCGAAAACCAAGTACGATTACGGGAAAATCCTCGACCTCATCCCCATAGAACGCGGCAAGTCGGGACGTATCTGCAAACTGAAAATCGTAGGTTCGGAAAAGACGCTGATTATTGGTAAAGAACTGGAAATACGTCGCACGCTCTCGCCTACCCACCTGTTCAGTTCTGCTTTCGTAGTAGACAAAGGAGAAACCACCGACGGGGTACCCGCCTGGTTCCAACTGACCGGTGCAGGATGGGGACACGGTGTAGGCTTGTGCCAGATAGGGGCAGCCGTGATGGGCGAACAGGGTTTCAGCTACAACGATATCCTGCTACATTATTACAGGAATGCGGAGGTAAGAAAACTGTATTAAATAAGACAAACAATCCTATTTCCGAATTTGGTTCTATTTTGGCTTTATTTTCACTTTATATGTTACTTTGAATTGGAAAGCGGGAACAAGTCCATCTATCTTGATATTTACCACGAGAGAAAGATACACTATGAATTTTTGAAACTCTATCTCGTGCGGGAGAACTCTGTGGAAACCAAGGCACCAGATGAACCTATGCCCCCGCACAGCCATCCGCATTAAGAACATGCTGGAGCAGCTTCCGCTATTGAAATAAGGATTGGTATCTGTTGTTGTGATACACAAAAGAGCCGCGGTATGTAAGTGTACATCCTTACATGCTGCGGCTCTTGCCAACTCCGTTTATTATCACACTTACCCGAAGATGTCCCGCAATTCCTTGTTGCTCAGTTTGCCTATCCAGCTTTCGCCGCTTGCCACGGTCATGTCCGCCAAGTGTTTCTTCTGCTGGATCATGTCGTTGATGCGTTCCTCGAAGGTGTCTTTGGTGATGAAACGGTGCACCATGACGTTCCGTTGCTGCCCGATGCGGTAGGCGCGGTCGGTAGCTTGGGCTTCCACAGCCGGATTCCACCACAGGTCATAGTGGATGACATGCGAGGCGGCTGTGAGGTTCAGCCCCGTCCCGGCAGCCTTGAGCGAGAGGATGAAGATCTTGTCGCTCCGAAGGTTCTGGAAACGCTCCACCATTTCCTGACGTTGCTTTACACTGCATCCACCGTGGTAGAACAAGGGACGTTGTCCCAACCGCTCTTCAATGAAGCGCACCAGCAAGTCGCCCATCTCGCGGAACTGGGTGAACACAAGCACTTTTTCGCCATTCGCCACGATGCCCTCCAAGCGGTCCAATAGCATCTCCGCCTTGCCGGACAACTCCATGCGGGCATCACCGTTCTTGAGGAACTGTGCCGGGTGGTTGCAGATTTGCTTCAAGGCAAGAATCATTTGCAGGATAAGTCCCTGACGCTTGAAAAGGGATTCATGGTCGGTGGTATCAATCCCTTCGATTTCTGCCATGGCTGCTTCGAGCGTGCGGTGGTAGAGGGCGGCCTGCTCCGAAGTGAGTGCGGCATAATCGTTCAGTTCTATCTTGTCCGGCAGGTCGGAGATGATGCTCTTGTCGGTCTTCATCCGGCGCATCATGAAGGGAGCGGTCACCTTGCGGAAGCGAGCGGCACAATCTCCATCATTGTAGAGTTGGATGGGGTTGACAAACTTCTCCCTAAAGGCTTTCGGCGTATCCAAGTAGCCTTTGTTGGCATACTCCATGATGCTCCAGAATTCGGTGAGGCGGTTCTCTACGGGTGTGCCGCTGAGGGCGATATGTGTCGTGGCGGGAATGCCGCGCACGGCCTTGCTCTGTGCGGTGTCCTGGTTCTTGATGTTTTGCGCTTCGTCAATGAACATCAGCGTCCACGGCAATTTCTTCAGCTTGGCATTGTCCGAGCGCAACACGCCGTAGGTGGTGAGCAGGATGTCGGCATCAAACTGCTTCAGGCTTCGTCCTGTCCCGTGATAGACAAAGACAGTGAGCGACGGGGCGAAACGGCTGATTTCCGCCTGCCAGTTGGCGAGCAGACCGGTGGGTACCACTACCAATATACGCCCCTGCTCCAATGCGCCTTCCTCTTTCAATTTCAGCATCAGGGTGATGGCCTGCAAGGTCTTTCCCAATCCCATGTCATCCGCCAGGATAGAGCCGAAACCGATGCGGCTGTTGCGGTACATCCACGAGAAGCCGCGTTCCTGGTAAGGGCGCAGCGTAGCGTTCAATCCGGTGGGGAGCGGGATATGCTCCTGCCGCGTCAGTTCGTCCATCAATTGGCGGACCTCATCGGTCAGATGCACCGGTGCCGATTCGTATTCTCCCGTCAGGGCAGCTTGCAGGATTTGGGCGGAAGTCAGCTTTTCGCCCTGCGCCATGGCGGCTTGCAGCTTTTGCAGGGTTTCCGCATCGGCATAGATGTAGCGTTGCTTGAACTTGATAAGCCCGTCGGCCTTCTCCATCAGCTTCATAAATTCTTCCAAAGGAACAAGCTCTTTGTCCAATGCGACTTCCCAATCGAAGGCAAAAAGGTCTGCCAGGCTGAGAAAGCCTTTGTCCGAACCGGCTTTCCGTTTGATGGAAAGTGATGCCTTGGGACGGATGAGTTGTCCCAATGATTTAGGCATGAATACCTTGATGTCGAGCATCCGTACGGCAGGGATGACTTGCAGCAGGAAAGGCACAAACGATGCAGCAGTATAATGGACAGGCTTTTTCGCACCGGCGTTGATATAGCTCCCCACTTCCTTCACCAGCCCGGAGATGAGCGTAAAGCTCCTCAGGATACGCAGTCGCTCACGGTCGTATTCCGGCGAATCCAACACTTCGCATAGAGGTACAGTCTGCGGCTCCGGCTTTCGCTTGTCCTCCACGCCGATATGCAGGTCGAAGCCTCCCCGGCGACTCTCTTTCACGCTGAACACCGGGCGGTAGTCCGATGCCGTCAGGGTATAGGAAGCCGTCCACGAGCGGATGCCGCCGGGTGTTTCTTTTTCGCCCACTCCGTCGAAGGGCATGCGTTCTCCCTTGAAGAAGAACGGGAGGAGCGGCATACGGTCGCAACTGCCCGACAAGTATTTGACCAACGTCCCGAGGAAATACGATACCAGCCACTCCGCCGAATGCTCCACGGGTTTTGCTGCGGAACGTGCCGTAAGTTTCACCTTGACGAGCGAAGCCGGAACGAGTCCTTCGAGTGCCTCCACCAGTTCTTTGGCTTGTGCATCGATGTAGGCGGGCATCCAGCGCACCAGGTATTTCTTGTCCGACAATCGGAGCAACTGTGGAGCCACCGCCCCCTTGTCCAACAGGTGCAGCGCACAGAAAAGGGATTGGTACAGGGCAATGACCGTCGGATGATAGTCGGGCAGGAAATCGGGATTGATGTGCAGCAAGGCATGAGGCAACGTGCGCTCGTTGTAGGCAACCTTTCCTTCTATCGTCCAATCATACCGGTAATCAAAGCAAAGGCTTATCGCATCGTCCACACCGATGCTTTCCGGCAGTTTGGAAAATGCGATAGGAAACATTTCTTCCCTCCCCAGCTTCCCGGTGAAGAAACGCTGCACGTTCTTTCTCACACGGCGCAATTCCGCCACATATCCTTCCTTGAAATTGCCTTGGGGTGCAAAAGGCGGCTTGTCCGGCAGAAGCATCAGCAGGGCATCAGACCGGTCGGCCAGCTTGGAGAAGTCGATGCGGCGGAATGCCGGGACTTCCGTTCCTGCATCTTTAGCAGGCAGGGTCGTCACGAGGTCTTTCAAGGCGGGCACTTCCACCTCCTGCCGCACGTTGTCCACTTCAATGCCCCGTTTCTTCAATTCTTTCAGAAGGTCGAACCCGTGCATTTGGAACACAATGAAAGGATTGTTGTCAATCTCCCGGCTGAACATATAGACCACGGCTGCCAGATGTTTGCAAGGCACCGCCCAATCGGGACAACTGCAATCCATCTCCAAGTCATCCCATCGTTCGGGGAATATCTTCAAGCCACAGGAGCGGGCGATGTCCAGCACCTCCGGGTCCAATTCCCGGTTGAGGAGGCCGGAGATGATGCCCGGTCGGGCTATCAGCCGGTTCATCAGCTTGTCCACCTGTCCGGCAGAAAACTTCGGGACGATGATTTTAACGCGGTAAGGCCGCGGACGGCTGCCTTGCACCTTGGCGCTGATGACATTATCTTGTAACTGTATTTCTCGGACGGAGCCATTGCGGGCATACCGTGCGCCGCGGGGGATGCGGTTCTCATAATCAATGTGGGTCAGCGAGCGCAACCATTCGTTGCCCCACCATGTATTGCCAAACTGTTGTGCCATATATGAATCGTGGTATAATTTTTTTGTTGCAAAGATAACTTTTTCGTAGGACAAATTATAGAAAATACGAATTTAAGGCTTGATAAACCCGGCTATATCCCATCCATGTTTACCGCGGCATCAATGATTCCCGGTAAGCCTTCGGCGACATGCCCAGGTGTTTGGTCACGTACCGGCTGAAATAAGAGAGCGTCGTGAAGTTCATTTCCTCCGCTATCTGCACGATGGAAAGGTCGGGATTGTTGAGATATTCCTTTATCATCGGGACGGTGTAACGGTCGATGTAATAAGTGACGCTCTTGCCCGTCTGCCGCTTTACGGTATTGGAGAGGTACTTGACGGTCACGTTCAGCTGTTCGGCATAATAAGCGACTTCCCGGTATTTCTTGCTGCGTCCGCTTTCCAGCAACGCCATCAGTTCCTTTACGACATACATGCTCCTGTCTGTGGCAAATATCGGGGTACGGTTCTTGGCGTGGAAATAGAACAGGTCATAAATCAGCGGAAGGGCCAGCCCGCCTATCAGCTCGCGGTAAAACAGATGGCCGGTATCGGCGATGCGGTCGCGGATATGGTGTATGTCGCGCACCAACGTCTCCGCATCCTCTTCCGATAAGGGGATGACAGGGTTGTCGTACAGGCTGATACTGCCTCCTATACCATAATTATTCGCCGGAAGCTGGTTGGAGAGGAAATCATGCGGTGCTGCCAAGACTTCCACTTTCAAATCTTCGCTCTGACCGACTACATGCACTTGCTGGGGTGCATTGATGACCACAGCGTCATGCTTCTTCACATGAAACGGGCGGCCGTCGTAAGTAAAGAAGCCTTCCCCTTGCAGGCACACCATGTGCACGCACCAACCCCGCAGCTTGACCGACCCTATCAGTTGGAACAGGGTGGAATATACGATTTTCAGTTCTTTATCCTTTGCCATGCCGCAAAATTAGGGCATTATCCGGAGAGCGCCAAACGATTTGTGCTTTTCGTGAAACATTAGATACCTTTTGTGAAACATAGAGCGTGTAAAAGCGCTGTAACTTTGCACCGTAATCAGAAACGAAAAAGACAATGAGCAAAGCACTGATAGTTTATTATTCGCGCCGGGGCGAGAACTATGTCGGCGGCGTTATCAAGAAACTGCAACAGGGCAACACCGAAAGTGTAGCGGGCAAGATTATCGCACTGACCGGTGCTGACAGCTTCCGGATAGAAACCGTCAAGGAATATCCGGCTGACTATACGGAAATGACAGAGGTCGCCATGCAGGAACTCCAAAGCAAAGAACGCCCCGCGCTGACAGGACAAGTCGAGAATATGGAACAATACGACACGATTATTCTCGGCTATCCCAACTGGTGGGGCACAATGCCGATGTGCGTGTTTACTTTCTTGGAAGCATACGACTTCACCGGGAAGAAGATACTTCCGTTCTGTACCCATGAGGGCAGCGGACTGGGTCATAGCGTGGATGATATCCGAAAAGTCTGCCCCGGCACGGAAGTGAAAGACGGGCTTGCCATCCGTGGAAGTGCTGCGGCTTCATCGGACAGGCTGATAAAGGAATGGTTGAAGCAAAACGGTATGTAAACTCACCCCGGACATGAGGTAGGATAAGTCCGGAACTGATGCCGGATAACATCCGGACTTATCTTTCTAAACATTTTCCGCCGTTATCTCTGACAACGCCAATCCGTCAAGAGAAGCACTAAACAGACCTCCGACAACGCCAATCCGTCAGGAGAAGTGCTATCGGAGACAAAAACAAGAATAACTTGAAAAACGAATAACAGGAAGACATCAAAATAATAATAACCCCATAAAAACAACGAATTATGCAAACAGTAACATTAAACAACGGAGTAAAGATGCCGGCAATAGGGTTCGGCGTTTTCCAAGTTCCGGTCGAAGACACGGAACGCATCGTGAGCGAAGCATTGGAAACTGGTTATCGGATGATAGATACGGCAGCTTCCTATTTCAATGAAGAGCAGGTGGGCAATGCCATTCGTCGGAGTGGATTGAAACAGGAGGATATTTTCGTGACCACCAAGCTGTGGGTGCAGGATTACGAGTATGATGATGCCCTGCGTGCTTTCGACCGTTCGATGAAGCTGTTGGGGCTGGACTATCTCGACCTATACCTGCTGCACAAGCCCTACGGGAACTACTATGCCGCATGGCGTGCCGCCGAACGCTTGTACAAAGAGGGACGCATCCGTGCCATTGGCGTGACGAGCTTCAGCAACGAGCGTCTACAAGACCTTTTCCTGCACAACGAGGTAAAGCCTGCCGTCAATCAGTTGGAAACGCATCCTTTCTTCCAACAAAAGGAAGCCAACGCTTTCTTGCAGCGGGAAGGCATCCAGCATGAGGCATGGGCGCCGTTCGCCGAAGGGCAGAACGACATCTTCCATAATCCTTTACTGAAGGCGATTGCTGAACACCACGGCAAGACCGTGGGGCAAGTCATCTTGCGTTGGCTAAATCAGCGGAACGTGGTCATTATCCCTAAGACAGTGCGCAAGGAGCGCATGGTGGAGAACTTCAACATCTTCGACTTCACGCTGACGGACGAGGAAATGCAAAGTATCGCCACGCTGGACACAGGCAAAAGTCCTATCTATGACGACATGGACTTGCAGACAACCAAGTTTATCGGAACATTGAAAATACACAATTAAAACAACAGAACATGAAGAAAAGAATGATTGGCAATCTCGAAGTATCCGAGATTGGTATGGGCTGCATGGGATTTTCCCACGGCTACGGACAAGTGCCCGAAGAGGCATACAGTATTGAGGCTATCCGCAAGGCATACGAGGCAGGCTGCACCTTCTTCGACACGGCGGAGGTGTATGGTGACGTGGTTTTCTTTCCCGGACACAACGAATTGTTGGTGGGCAAGGCTGTCGCCCCGTTCCGCAAGGACATCGTGCTTGCCACCAAGATGTTCCTCCACGAATCGGAGATTGCGGACGGCACAAGTATCTACGATGCCACGTGCAAGCATTTGGAGCAATCGATGAAGAACTTGCAGACGGACTACATCGACCTCTACTACCTGCATCGCGTCAATGAACACGTTTCGTTTGAGGAAATAGCTGCTGCAATGGGGCGGCTCATCAAAGAGGGCGTTATCCGAGCTTGGGGTATGTCGCAGGTGGATGTGAATATATTGGCAAAGGCACATGCCGTGACTCCCGTTGCCGCCGTGCAGAACCTCTATTCCATGCTGGAACGCGACTGCGAGAAGGAGATATTCCCGTACTGTCTGGAGCACAACATCGGCGTAGTGCCTTTCTCCCCGATAGCCAGCGGCTTCCTTTCCGGCAAGATTAAGGCGGATACGCAGTTCGAGGCGGTGGACGATGTACGCAAATTCGTGCCTCAGTTGAGCCGCGAGAACATCATCGCCAACCAGCCCGTGCTTGATATCCTTGCCGAATACTCGGCGAAGAAGCACGCCACCAACGCGCAGATTTCCCTTGCATGGATGCTCCACAAATATCCCAACGTGGTGCCCATCCCCGGCTCGAAGAATCAGGAACGTATCTTGGAAAACCTCGGTGCTGCCGATGTGGAACTGACCGATGAGGAGTTCCGTGCGCTGGAAGCTGCCCTTGATGCCTGCACCATCCACGGGCATCGCGGACATGTGGAAACAGAACAGGCTAACTTTGGTAACAACTGGAAGAGAGCAAACAAATAAGATATTAAATCGCAATAACCCCATAAAAACAACGAGTTATGCAAACAGTCAAATTATCAAACGGCGTAGAAATGCCGATTTTAGGTTATGGTGTATATCAGGTAACTCCTGAAGAGTGTGAACGCTGCGTATCGGATGCCTTGAGCGTGGGTTATCGTATGGTGGACACGGCGCAGGCATACGCTAATGAGGAAGGCGTGGGCCGTGCGGTGAAGAAGAGTGGCATCCCGCGCGAGGAACTGTTCCTTGTGACAAAGGTGTGGATATCCAACGCCGGGTATGAGAAGGCAAAGGCTTCTATCGACGAATCCCTCCGCAAGTTGCAGACCGACTACATCGACCTGCTGCTCATCCACCAACCCTTCAACGACTATTACGGTACTTACCGCGCCATGGAAGAAGCGTACAAGGCAGGCAAGCTCCGTGCCATCGGCGTATCGAACTTCTACCCCGACCGTTTCATCGACTTGGCAGAGTTCTGCGACATCAAGCCGATGGTGAACCAGGTGGAAACGCATGTGTTCAACCAGCAACGCCGGCCGCAGGAAATCATGAAGGAGTACGGCACGCAAATCATGTCGTGGGGACCATTCGCCGAAGGGCGCAACAACTTCTTCACCAATCCCGTGCTGAAAGCCATTGGCGAAAAATACGGCAAGTCTGTGGCACAGACCGCCCTGCGCTTCCTCATCCAGCGCGACGTGGTAGTCATCCCGAAGTCCACGCACAAGGAGCGCATGGAGCAGAACCTCGATGTATTCGACTTCTCCCTTTCCGCCGAAGACATGGAGGCCATCGGCAAGCTGGACAAGGGCGAAAGCCTGTTCTTCTCGCACTATGCCCCCGAGTCGGTAAAGTGGCTGACGAGCTTCGGAAAGTAAAACATGGATACGTAAAAAGAAATAGGGACTTATAAGATACACGAATAAGTGTACAAGATTAAAATTTGTCACCTTCTTCTTTCAATATCCGTATCATCTTCGGGCGGAAGCCATTTCCCCATTGTTCCAGCATCCGGACAATGGGCATAAGGCTTCGCCCGTCTTCCGTGATGGAATATTCCACATGGGGTAGAAGTCTGGGATAGATAGTCTTCGCCAATCATGCCGTACTTTCCAGTTCTTTCAACTGTTGGTTGATGACGCGAGCCTAGATATTCCACTCGGATATAATGCAACAACTTCATGTCCTAACTTGCTTTGCGCATGCATCAAATCTTCTGCCTATTTTGTCAATCCTCCACTACGGCATGGAGGAAAACCCCATGGAGGAAAACTGCTGAAAGGACGGGGCGTGAAGCGCAACTCCTCGTCGTGCTACCTGCGCACCTTGCGCACCCTCTACCGCAAGGCCGTCGAAGCCGGACTGACAACCGACAAGCATATTTTCCGCCACGTGTTCACAGGGTTCGCCAAGACCGCCAAACGAGCCATACCGTTAAGTTCACTGCGTGCCATCAGGCTGCTCCGTCTGCCCGAGGACTCCGTCGTCGCCTTCGCACGTGACCTGTTCATACTGAGCGTTTATTTGCAGGGCATCTCGTTCGTGGACCTTGCCTACCTGAAGAAAGACGACATCCGAAACGGGCAGCTGCACTACAGCCGCAAGAAGACCGGACAGGAGCTGACCGTCGGTTGGGAATCCGTCATGCAGGACATTGTGGACAACTACATCCACCTGACGAAAGGCAGTCCGTATCTCTTACCCATTATCACAAAGGCGGACGGCACGGAACGGCGGCAGTACGAGCGGATGGAGCATAAGGTGAACTACTACCTGAAGAAAATCGGCACGATGGCCGGATTGCGTACATCCCTCACGACATATACGGGGAGGCATACCTGGGCCAGCGCGATGCGTGACATGGGCACCAGCCTGTCCGTCATCAGCAAGGGGCTGGGCCACGAAAACCTGAAGACCACACAAATCTATCTTTCCTCCATCGACACGGAGGACGTGGTGAAAGCCAACCGGAAAATGATAGGCAAAATCATGCGTGAATGAAAGCTGGGAATGTTCGACAAATTTCGGAACTGTATAATATGAAGCGGTAAGTATGCCGCAAAGGTAATAAAAAGATTTAATACAGAACCATTTATCACCGGATTTTTTTTAAAGATTACAATTTTAGTCGAACAAATACAGCCGTTGTTTGACTAAAATTGGACTTGGTGCAAAATTATATACTGATAATCAATCGGTTGCAAAAATTCGCCGTTTCATATTATAAAGCAATGGTAAAGCGGTGGGTGTAGAATAGACTTAATAGGTTAAAAACTAAACACTTGTGATATGGAAGCAAAAATGTTAAAGCGCATCGCGCTTTGTTCTTCTCGTCACATAACAACGGTGGATCATTGCTGCTGAGGTTCGTCCAGAATACCGCCGTTATACCTGAAATAAGGTGCTTGGGAACTATCATGCGATTGACATGAGAGGAACGTGAAGAACGCACTTTTCAATTGACAATTGATAATTAACGATTAACAATTTATGGTATTGACTTCTAACTCCTTTAACTCCTAATAATAAAATTTATGCCCGACAAACTTAACCATGTGGATTACCGTTGGTATGTGGTGCGCACCAAGCGCCATCAGGAGGGTAAGCTGGTGGAGCTTTTGGAAAAGCAAAAGGCACAGACCAAGAACATCCTGGAGATCTATGCACCGACCCACACTACGGTGAATGTGCATCAGGACAGCGACGACAGGCAGAAACCGCTGTTTGCGGGCATCGTGTTCGTACTCGCCACGCAGAATGCGCTGATGAGTTTCATGAAAGAGCACTCCAAGGATGCGGACATACAGTACGAACGTAAAAAGGAAAAAGGAGAAAGGACACGGATGTGTGTCATTCCCGAATCCCAGATGCGCGCTTTCCGCGACTACAACGAGAACTATGCCGACAAGGTGATTGTGCTGGAACGTCCTTACTCGGACTATGCCTTCAACACGAAAACGGGCGAACCGAACGAGATAGTACGTGTCGTTGACGGTCCGCTCGCGGGCTGTGAGGGCTATATCTGCCGTTTCCGCCACGGAAAACGGCTGGTGTTTCAGGTACAGGGATTTGAACCGGGCAGTTGGCTCACGGTTTCCTGCCCCAAGGCATGGGACTTGCACGTAGTCCGCCTGCACAACATGGAGGGAGACAGGCTCTCCGTCGGAACGGAGAAAGGACGTGCCGTGGACCTGCTTGCCGGAATCCTGCAGGCTTGCGGCTATGGAGAACGCACGCTCCAGATGTTTTACGGTATCATTGACCGTCTTGTCGTCAAGCCGTCGCTGGTATCGCTCTGCAAGGAACTTCATGCACATGGCGACACCGCTTTGAGCCAACGTCTGGCACGGATGACCGGCACGGAGGCGGAACTCGTCATCAACCTCGTGCGTTACGAACATGACAATCCGGGGTATGTGAAAGCCAACTGGGACAAGCTGGCGTTGCGCCCGTTCCTTACCCCGACAGCGGGTGTGGAAATGGAAGAAGGCAAAACCGGGGTGAAATTCCACCATAAGGATTTTACGGAAATCATCCGCAAGGTTGACATAAAGGAAGAAGCCTACCTGCCCAGCCTGCAAAAGGACGAAACAATCACCACTACCTATTATGCCCACATCGGCATGATGGAGGATAAAGACAAGGAAGAATCTACTTACTTCGCCAACTGGGACGGTTTCCTTCAGGAATATTTCCTGACTGCAGGCAAAGCCAATGAGAAATTAGTTGCGGGAACGGTGGAGGCCGTTCCTGACGGCGCAGCAAATGCGGAAAGGGAAAAGCTCATCGAGTCCTTCCGCAACTATGCGCCTACATTATATAAGGTATTGACGGACGCGGATTCAGCCGTAAAAGCCATACAGGACTTTAAGGTCGGCGAAGATACGCTGGGCGTCCTTGCCATCCGGTCTTCTGCACAGGAAAAGGATGCGGCAAAGGACAAGCTGATACAGACCTGTGTCCGCATCTGCAAGGAAATCAACACCACCAACCACCTTGCCATATGGCGCAGGTACCTGCGGACGGTGTGGCTGCACAATTAAGATTGTTAGGAGTTAAAGGAGTTAAAAGGAGTTATCACTCCGCTTTGCTCCGTTAGGAGTTAAAGAAGTAACAGACAGACAAAAATCATAGTAGAAAGTGGATAACAACAATCAGAAGAATGTACAGACAGCAACTTTAACCCTCTCCCCTCATGGGGAGAGTTGGAGAGGGGCTGAGAGGCTGGAAGGTTTCGGCTTCATCGCCTATGCCAACTCCCGCGTTGAGAAACTGCGGGACGAGGGGCGGTATGACGCGGCAATAAAACTGAAAAAGTATCTCAGGAAGTTCATCACCTATTTAGGCAAAAATGAAGTGCCTTTCAAGGACTTCGACGCCCTGCTGATGCGCAACTACCACACGTGGCTGAAGAACCAGGAGTTGGGACGCAATACCATTTCCCTCTATATCCGGAATTTGAAGCGGGTCTATAAACTTGCCGTAAACGACGGGCTTGCTGCCGACAGCAATCCCTTTGAAGGCATGGACGTAAGTTACCGTGTCAAGAAAGAGAGGAACGGACTGACGCTTGATGAAGTGAAACGTCTGCGTGACCTTGACCTGGGCGGTGAATCAGAGATGACCGTCTTCGCCCGCGACATCTTCCTGTTCACAGTCTATGCCCGTGGCATGAGGAGCGACGACATCTTCCGGTTGACGAGAAAGAATATCAAGAACGGACAGCTCACCTATCGCCAGCACGTCACCGGCAAGGAAATCTCCATTCCCTGGGAACCGGCACTGCAGGAGATTGCGGACCGCTACAGGCAGAAAGGCACGTCCCTACTCTTCCCCGTCATTACGGCAAAAGACCCGCGCGAACAATGGAGACAGTATGACAGCCTCCTGCACCGCATCAATTACAGCCTGAAAAAATTAGGCGAGATGATGGAGCTTGGTTATCCGCTGAACCTCACTGTCGCAAGGCATTCGTGGGAAAGCATGACCAAGAGCGTAAGCATAAGCGACATTTTGTGAAGTTGACAAGTTGACAAGGAAACGAGTTGACAAGGTTATTAAAATGATACAACGATGGCAGCTTTCACGGCTCAAGCCGTTTTAGCAACGTTTACCGGTGAAAACCGTGTCGGCTGTCATCATTTAGCAGAAACAATTAGCGTCAATGAGGCTGTAAATCAGCATACTCACTTGCGGCATTGAAACACGGGCAGGCTTTCTGCGGATCCAAATCCCGATGACCGACAATCAAGGCACGAGGATATTTTCGGTGTAACGCTTCCAGCAACTTGCGTAAGGAAGTACGCTGGGCATCCGTCCGGGTATCAGCAGGCTTTCCGTCCTTAGACAGTCCGCCGATGTAACAGACTCCAATCGAATGCCGGTTATGGTTCTTGCAATGTGCCCCGACCATTTCATCGGGTCTGCCCGGTTCAATAGTCCCGTCCGTGGGAATGACGTAATGGTAACCGCAGCCTATCCAGCCCAGCGAGCGGTGGTAGCTGTCGATGTCTGCCATCCGAAGGGCACTGCCCGCCCTATTGGCAGAACAGTGCACGATAATCAGTGTAATGGTTCTCATAAGTGTATATTTAGGTAACGAGTTAACCAGTTGACAAGTTAACGAGGTTTTAGATGCCATTAGTAAAACTATTCAGAACCTTGTTCCCTTGTCAACTGATACCTTGTCAACTTCTACATACTGGCTATCGCTCCTCCGGCAGCACCGGTTATCAACAACTCAATGAACTTGACGATGTAAAGCAAAATGTTTTTCCAGTTTGTTTTCATACGTTTAGTGGTTAAATGAATAATAAGGATGAATAATCGCATGACAATTTATTGTTGCAGGGCAGATTCGTTATCCGCCCTGCAAGGTTAAGAAGCTGTTTTGAATTTCTCCAAAAAGTTTTTCTTGGCTTGATGTGTTCGTTTTCGTGTGTGCTTTGGGCGATTTTTTGGTCCTTTCCGCTCCTGTTCTTCGTCAGATAGCCCGCTATCTTCCTCATCACAGAAGCGAAAATGCCTCAAAAACTCAT
>NZ_NFJA01000082.1:0-17581 GCF_002159615.1 Bacteroides sp. An279 | reverse complement strand
TCCTGTTCTTCGTCAGATAGCCCGCTATCTTCCTCATCACAGAAGCGAAAATGCCTCAAAAACTCATCCCAAATCATCGCACGATAAATTCAAAACAGCTTCTAAATTAGTTACTTACATAACGGCTCTAGTTTTGCAACTTGCTAAACTTGAATAAATTACTTGATTTCCCATGTATCGTTGGTATCGAGCAATTCTGCAAAATTATGGTATGGTTTCTTTGCCGACACTTCCTTTATCTGCTCTTCTACCGCTTCGTCATAAGTAGGAGCTTCCACATCGCGGATTACCCCCAAGGCAATGGGAAAATCCGGTCCTTCCATCAATGCCAACTTCAATTGCAAGGTATGGTCCTCACAATGGGCGTCGTGTACAAGGATATCGCTCTCCGTAATGCCGTTTTCACCCAATTTCACGACTTTCAGCCCAAAGCCTTCCTGCATCAAGCCAAACTCCCGGTTCGGTCCGAAAAGCATAGGTTTGCCATGTTCCAGATAAATGGCATTGCGTTCCCGGTCTTCTTTTTTCGCTACGGCATTGTGCGTGCCATCATTAAAGATAACGCAATTCTGCAACACTTCCACTACCGAAGTACCTTTGTGACGGGCAGCTGCCTGCAACACCTCGACAGATGGTCCGCCATCTACAGCTGCACAGCGGGCAAAAAAGCGTCCACGGGCACCAAAGCAAAGCTCTGCCGGCCGGAAAGGATCTTCTACCGTGCCGTAAGGTGACGACTTACTGACAAAGCCACGTGCTGACGTTGGCGAATATTGTCCTTTCGTCAAACCGTAAATACGGTTGTTCAACAAGATGATATTAATATCCACATTACGGCGAATAGCGTGGATGAAATGATTTCCTCCAATGGCAAGTCCGTCACCATCACCCGAAATCTGCCAGATGGTAAGATTCGGATTTGCCACTTTTGCCCCTGTAGCAATGGCTGCCGCACGCCCGTGAATGGTGTGCATACCATACGTATTCATATAATAAGGCAAACGCGATGAACATCCGATACCGGAGATAACAGCTATTTCATGGGGAGGTACACCCAACTCGGCAAGTGCCTTATGAAATGAGTTCAAGAATGCATGGTCGCCACATCCGGGACACCAGCGCGGCTGGCCTGCTTTATAATCGGCTGCTGTATACATAGTTGTTTTTTAGTTTTTAAGTTCGTGAGTTTTTTAGTTTTTAAGTTTGCAAGTTCTTAAGTTCGTGAGTTTTTTAGTTTTTAAGTTTGCAAGTTCTTAAGTTCGTGAGTTTTTTAGTTTTTAAGTTTGCAAGTTCTTAAGTTCGTGAGTTTATTCTTTCTCAACTTAAAAACTTAAGAACTGAAAAACTTAAAAACTTAAAAGAACTTATCTCTTATGCATTCAGAATGCGATTAAAGGCTTCTACCAGTTCTTGCACAACGAAAGGCTGTCCTTTCACCTGATTAAACTGATAGAGATGAATGCCTTCTACCTTCATGCGCAGGTAGCCTGCGAGCTGTCCCATATTCTGCTCTGCCACCACAACTTTCTTGTAACGGCGAAGCACTTCTGCTGTATTTTTCGGCAGCGGGTTAAGGTATTTGAAGTGTGCCAGTGCCACCTTCTTGCCCTGGTCGTTCAATATGTCCATGGCAGAATGCAAATGTCCGTATGTACCGCCAAAACCGACGATCAACAAATCTGCATCCTCACATCCTTCTACCTGCAAATCGGGAATGCACGAAGCGATGCGTGCTACTTTTTCCGCACGAATGCCCGTCATCAAGTGATGGTTTTCGGGATCGGTAGAGATGGCACCTGTCTCGCTGCTTTTTTCCAGTCCTCCGATACGGTGCATGAAACCTTTCGTGCCAGGTATCGCCCAATAACGTACTAACGAATTCGGGTCACGCTGGAAAGGCGTCCACGAGCCTGCCATTTCCGGCTTGACGTATGGCGGACGAATCTCAGGATATTTCGCCAAATCGGGTAAATGCCATGCAGCCGAACCATTAGCGATGTAGGCATCGGTAAGCAATACCACGGGAGTCATATGCTCTAAAGCTATCTTACAGGCCATGAAAGCGGCATCGAAACAATCGGTAGGCGAAATGGCAGCGATGACCGGCATCGGACTTTCGCCGTTTCTTCCGAACAATACCTGCAACAAATCTGTCTGTTCCGACTTGGTAGGCAAACCAGTGGAGGGACCTCCACGCTGCACATCCACAATGACCAATGGAAGTTCGGTTATCACCGCCAGATTCATCGCCTCACTCTTCAGGCAAATACCCGGTCCTGAAGTAGTAGTGACAGCAAGTGCACCGGCAAAAGCTGCACCTACAGCCGAAGCACATCCGGCAATCTCGTCTTCGCATTGCACGGTTTTTACGCCTAATGACTTATGCTTCGCCAATTCGTGCAGGATATCAGTGGCAGGTGTAATCGGATACGAGCCCAAATAAAGTTGTAATCCGGCTTTTTCAGCAGCAGCAATCAAGCCGTATGCAGTCGCTTTGTTGCCATTGATGTCCATATAACGCCCTTTTTCCTTAGGCTCCTTACTCGGTACTGTATAGCTGGCAGAAACAGAAGCATGTGTGTTTTCGCCAAAATGATAGCCATCGTAAAGCACCTTAATATTAGCTTCTGCTATTGCCGGTTTCTTGGCAAACTTCTCGCGCAGCAGTTTTTCACCTACACTGACATCGCGGTGGAACAGCCAACATACCAGTCCCAATGCAAACATATTCTTGGTACGCATGATAGACTTATTATCCAATCCGCTGTCTTTCAGGCTCTCTTTGCACATCGTGGTAATGGCTGCCTCTACTACTTCGTTTTTGATACCCAGTTCAGAGAATGGGTTTTCCAATTGGAACTGTGCTTTCTCCAAATCACGTTTGGTAAACGAGTCCGTATCGATGATAATAACCGCTTGAGGCTTACAGAACTTGTACTGTGTTTTCAATGCAGCAGGGTTCATAGCGACCAACACATCACATTTGTCTCCCGGCGTATAGACCTTACCCGACCCGATATGTACCTGAAAGCCCGATACTCCCGTCAGCGTACCTTGCGGAGCCCGTATATCAGCCGGATAATCGGGGAATGTACTGATATCATTTCCTTCCGTAGCCGAAATATTTGAAAACATATTTCCGGCAAGCTGCATGCCATCGCCCGAATCTCCCGAGAAACGAACTACGACATCATGCAGTTCTTTGACTATCATTTCTTTTGCCATACTATATTTTTTTAGAGTTCTCGTATTAAATGCACACAAAATTGGGGAACTTCCTTTAAAAATCAAAATAAAAAGGCAGAATTATTACAAAAAATGTAAGGTCCTTGTGTTTTTCTTGAGCAAATATATGGGAATTAGCACAAAAAGCAGTAAATTTGCACACTCGCCTTGGTAGTTCAACGGATAGAACAAGCGTTTCCTAAACGTTAAATAGGGGTTCGATTCCCCTCCGAGGTACTTTTATTTACTATTTTACTATTTACGATTTACTATTTTAAGCAAATGACAAAATAGTAAATCGTAAAATCGTAAATCAAGGGATGTTTATCAATTTGTGTATCTGAAGGCTTAACCGCCACTGTGGATGCTTCTTTATATACTCAATCACTTCTTCTGTATTTTGGCACGAACACGGCTGTAGGAAATGTTCTTTTGCTTCTATTAATAAATAAGGAGAGACATCTTGTCCGAGATAAACCACTTTCACTTCATCAACATGCTTGACGCGAAGAATTGTTCCTTCTTTTGGAGAACAGGTTACCCAGTCTACCGTTTCGGGCAAGATTTGTGTTCCATTGGTCTCGACAGAAACATATTTGCCGGCTTTGTGCAACAAATCAACCAATGCATCGTCTATCCACAACCCCGGCTCTCCTCCAGTCAGAATAACCATCCGGCAGGGATATTTACATACCTCTTCTACAATTTCCTCATCGCTCATTTCCGTTCCTGATTCATGCGATGTATCACAAAAAGCGCACTTCAGATTGCATCCCGAAAAGCGTACAAATACAGCAGGGGTTCCTGCATGTGCCCCTTCTCCTTGCAGACTATAGAATATTTCGTTAATCTTTCTCATAAATTACCGTATTGCCTTCCGATTCCCTTACTTCCACCTTAAAACAATGTGGTACCTGTTCGCATACCCAACGAGCGATATTTTCTGCCGTCGGATTAAAAGAGAATACTTCATTCAAATGACGGTGATCCATTTGTTCTTTTACTATCTTTTTAATTTTAGAAAAATCAACTACCATACCACACTCGTCCAGCTCCTTGCTGCGGCAATATACGGTGATTATCCAGTTATGTCCATGCAGATTTTCGCACTTGCTGGGATAAGAAAGTGACAGGCTGTGCGAAGCCGATATTTCCATACGTTTGATGACTGTATACATAATGCTTGTTGTTCTAAGATTGTTTATCGTAAAAAACGGTTAGTGCCTAATGTCACCTCAGCACTTTGCAAAGATAAGAAAGAATTTGCATCTGGGCAAACAGGAAGAAAAGAGTCTATATAATAAAGGAGTTAAGCCTATAGCTGATTTTCCACCACCAGACTATTGACTTAACTCCTTTACTTCTTTAATTTCTCAATTCCTTATTATGATATTATCAGGCTTTTCCGGTTTCTTCTTTCTGTCCTTTCCGGCCTCCCAACATCAAGTAAGCCACCGGAGCAGCTACAAACAATGAGGAGAACGTACCGACTACCACACCCAGAATCATTGCAAATGAGAAACTGCGGATGCTGTCGCCTCCCAAGAAGAAAATGATAAGCAATACAATCAACGTACTCTGACCGGTATTCAACGTACGGGCAAGTGTCGTATTCAAAGAATCATTGAACAGTTTTGTACGTTCACGTTTCGGATACAGGTGATAGAACTCGCGCACACGGTCGAATATAACCACCTTGTCGTTAATAGAATAACCGATTACCGTCAATACTGCACCGATAAATGTCTGGTCTACCTCCAATGAGAACGGCATCCAACCGTAACATAAAGAATAAGCACCTACTACCAGCAGCGTATCCACCGCCAATGCAGCCGTTGCACCCACACTATATGCAATGTTGTTGAACCGAATCAAGATATACAGACCGATAGCAATCAAGGCAAAGATGACCGACCATACAGCAGATGTCTTCAAGTCGTCTGCTACGCTCGGACCCACCTTCTGCGAACTGATGATGGAACATCCTTCCGTATTGTCACGGTCAACAAACTGCTCGAGAGTCAAACCATCGGGCAACAGATTGCCTTCCTTGAAAGCGTTATACAAAATACCTTCTATTTCGGCATCTACATTCGCACCATCCTCGGCTATACGATAGTTGGTGGTCACACGGATACGGTGTCCGTCAGTTCCCAAGGCAATGGCTTGGATATTGGCATCATCCACCTTGTTTTCCAATAAGTCGCGTACGGTTTCTGGCTGAACCACCTTGTCGAACTGTACAACAAAGTTACGTCCACCTGTAAAGTCAATACTGGGCGACAAACCACGAACCACAAACGAAACTACGCATACCAGAATAAGAATACCCCATACGGTAAACGAACGTTTGATGATTCCCATAAAGTTGAAATGCACATTCTGGAACAGGTTCTTCGATATGGAAGTAGAGAATGTCAGGTTACGGAGCTTTCCTTTTGCCAGGAAATGTTCGTAAACCAGACGGGTCATATACACTGCTGTAAAGAATGAGCAGATGATACCGATAATCAATGTGGTAGCAAATCCACGGATAGGTCCGGTTCCGAAATAGAACAGGATAACACCCGTAATGATAGATGTCAGGTTAGAGTCGAAGATGGCCGAGAAAGCACCTGAATAACCCGCATTGATTGCTTCTTTCATTGTCTTTCCAGCCTTCATCTCTTCCTTGGTACGTTCGTGAATCAACACGTTGGCATCCACCGCCATGGCCAGCGAAAGCACCATACCGGCAATTCCGGACAATGTCAATGCGGCTTGGAACGAAGCCAGAATACCCATCGTAAAGAAGAAGTTGAATATCAGTGCAAAATTGGCAATCATACCTGGAATAAAACCATACATCAGGCAGAGGTAAGCCATCAAGGCAATCAAGGCTACTATAAACGAAACCAATCCCTGATTGATAGACTGCTGCCCGAGCGAAGGTCCTACGATATCTTCCTGTACGATACGGGCAGGAGCCGGCATCTTACCCGACTTCAGCACGTTAGCCAAGTCTTTAGTTACTTCCGGAGTAAAATTACCGGTGATTTCCGAATTACCTCCCGTAATCTCAGAATTTACACGCGGCGCACTGTATACATAACCATCCAGTGCAATAGCTATTTCCTTGCCGATATTTTTCTTGGTCAGTGCTGCCCAGCGGCGCGAACCGTCGGTATTCATCGACATTGTTACACAAGGCTTGTTAAACTGGTCGTATGAGTCGCGTGCATCTGTGATGACATCACCTTCCAGCGGAGCACGTCCGTTACGCTCGGTTACGCGGATGGCATACAATTCGAATATGTGACCCGTCTGGTCCATTTCCGAAGCCTTCACGCCCCACATCAACTTCAGGTCACGCGGCAGGATTTCTTTCACTTGCTTCAGATTCAAGATGTTGTTTATGGCAGCTGTATCCTTATAGTCAGCATATCCTACGATAGCTCCTATACCGCTTTGGTTGGGCTGGAAAACAGCCAGCAACGGATGTTCTTTCTTCAGTTGTTCCAAATCGGCGGTGCTTTGAGCTTCGGCCGTCTCTCCCTTCAGTACTGCGGCCAGGCTGTCTTTCGAAGAAAGAGCGGCTTTGGCTTCTTCTTTCTTCATTTCCACCGAGTCGGTCTTCTCCGAATCCGTAGCAGTCCCCATCGCTAGACGGGCACGTTCATCGGCCGACATCAATATAGGAACAATATCCTTGGCTTCGTATGTTTCCCAAAACTCCAGATTGGCAGAACCTTGCAGAAGGTTTCTCACACGTTCCGGTTCTTTGATACCCGGCAATTCCACCATGATGCGTCCCATCGAACCTTCTACTGCCTGAATATTGGGCTGAACCACACCGAAACGGTCGATACGTGTACGCAACACGTTATATGAGTTGTCGATGGCAGCCTTCACTTCTTCACGCAAAGCTCTTTCCACTTCAGCATCGGTGCTGCGGGTATTCACCTTGTCCTTCATCTGCTGTGTAGCGAACAGCTCGGCAAGCTTGCCATCGGGAACCAACTTTTTATACTCTCTCACAAACAGTGTGATAAAATCTTCCTGACTGGTCACCTGTTTCTTGGCAGCTTCTGCCACAGCCTTGTTGAAAGCTTCATCAGTCTTGTTGTCGGCAAGCGCCTTCACTACATCCGGCACAGAAACTTCAAGGATGACGTTCATACCACCCTTCAAGTCAAGGCCCAGTCCGATTTCCATCTCACGACATTGTTTCAGCGTATAACTGCCCAGCCATACCTTCTTGTTCATTACCGAATCAAGATAATGTGTCTCGCCTTTCGGATCTTCCTCCGCCTTATTCATGTGATAGCGGGTCACGAAAGAAAACGAAAGGTAGAACAAGCAGACCAAGGTCAGTAATAGCGCAAAAAACTTTACGAATCCTTTGTTTTGCATGTTACTTTAATTTATTATTTACTTTTTAATTAATATGCGTTTATTCAAGGTTGCAAATATAGTTCTTTTCATTTACATGAAGAAAAGGATTTTAATTATTTCGGCATTTCAATGCAAAAAAAGATGGATTTCAACGGCAACAGGCATCAAGAAACAATCCTTTTCAGACAAAGAAGTGAACCGATTGCATATAAGTGCGCGGCTCTACGCATATAAGTACATCGGACAACGCACCTATATGCATAAGCCCATGTAAGTAAGTGCTTTCCTCATCTCAAGTTTTCCAGACGGTTCACCTCTCCAAGATGCACCATACGGGATAATGGTCGGAAGCACGGATGCTGCGGTCCACCTTACATTCGAGTACACGAAATGCCGGAGTAGCAAAGATATGGTCGATGCGAAAATAAAAGTGGTTCTGATTATAAGTAAATCCAGGACCGGCACCAGCCTCTACGAATACATCGCACAGCCCTTCACCGATAACCCGATGGGCATACGAAAGGGGAGAATCATTGAAATCACCACAAACCAGCATATAACGTGAGCGGTTCCGCCGGATAGCCTGTGCCACCGAATCGGCTTGCGGACCCCGGAGTGCCCCGGCATCTGCCAGTTTGCGCAACAGGTATTTGCTCTCGCTCTTCACATTGCCTTCAGTGGGCGACTTCAAGATATCGTTGTACACCTTCTTGTCGTAACTGTCCAATTTATTCGACTCCAGATGGTTATTGATAACTACGATTGTATCTTCGTCCACTTTCAAGCGATACATCACACTCCCGTTAAACTGACTGGCATACGCAATGCGCTCTTCCGACAAAATGGGATAGCGTGAATAACAAGCCAAGATGTCTCCCCCTTCCGTACGTGTCGTTTTCGAATACGGATAAGCCGCCAATGCTTCCTTTATTTGTGCCTTCGAAGCATGGGCTCCCGGCATAAACTCTTGCAGGCAGATAATGTCTGCCCCACTCTTGCGCAAATAAGCCAATACAGGATTCTCTCCGTCGGTTTCTCCTTTCTCGCCGGCAGCAATGCCCTGTGTGTTATACGTGAGAAATTTCAGGTTCTTCGCTCCTGGCGTACCCTCTTTGATAGAACCTACGGGGAAATATATCCGCAAGCTGTTCCATGCGGCAGCAAAAAACAACAAAGGCAAACACACTCCCCATGGCTTCAGGCAAAGCCAGACGAAACAAAAAGCCAGGTTCAGGCACATAAATATGGGAAAGAACAAACCTGCACACGCTCCTACCGGATGTTCTACCGGAGAAATATAAGGACTATAGGCACAAACCAGAAAGGCTATGCCTATCAATCCATTCGACAAGGCCAAAATGGTCAGTATGAAATGCTTAACGATTTTCATTTCTTGCTTGCATCAAACAGACTTTTCTTTTCGTCTTCGGTCAGACTATTGTAACCTGACTTTCTGAGCTTGTCCAATATACGGTCAATCTCATCAGCACGTGCTTTCTTGCGTGCATTGAAGTCGTAATCTTTTTCTTTGTCTCCATAATGCACTTTCATCTTCGGCTTGCGGGGAGTCTGACGCCAACGACCCGAACAAAAATCTAAAGCCATGTTAATCCATCGGGTTAGGTCGCGCCCCTTTACCAGACCAGAAGCAAACCACCATCCAGCCAAAGCACCTCCCAAATGAGCCAGATGTCCTCCAGCATTGTCTGCAGTCATAAACAACAGGTCGAGCACTACCATAAAGATAGCTACATATTTCAAGCGTACCGTTCCGATAAACATAAATTGTACGGGATAATCTGGCTCACGCACCGCCGTAGCCACTACTATGGCAAGTACTGATGCCGAAGCTCCCAGCAAGTATGAAAAAGCGACTGCATCCCGGAAGTAAGGGAAAAGATTATAAGCCACCATATAAAGTACCGCACCGGCTATGCCTCCCAACACGTATAATCCACGCAGGTGTCTTGCCGAGAAAAAGTTCAGGAACAGCCGTCCGAACCAATACAGCCACAACATATTGAACAGGATGTGCAAAATACCGGCATGCATGAACATATAGCTCAGTACCGACCAAGGCTGGCGGATAAATCTCCCCAACGATGCCGGAAACATGAGGTAATTCATCCACTGTTGTCCTCCCCCCATATTAAATAAGGTAAGGAAAAGGTTCACCAGGGCAACAAGCAAAAACACGCCGACATTAATGTAAATAAGTTGGGTCACAATATCCCCACGCCTAAAGTTCTCTTTCAGGTTAGTAATAAATCTGCTGTCCGCCGCCATTTTTCTTTCTCCAATAAATGATTAATATGAATCCAAAAAGCATGCCTCCCAAATGAGCGAAGTGTGCCACCCCGTCTCCCCCACTGATGCCCAGCACCAGTTCGAGTACGGCATAACCAATAACAAAGTATTTCGCCTTGATAGGCATCGGTATCGGAAAGATGAACATCTCGCTATTGGGAAACAGCATACCGAAAGCCAGCAAGATGGCATATACAGCCCCGGATGCTCCCACAGTGGTCAGCATATTCAAGTATTCTGCCATCGAAATGACACCCATACCGGTATCTACCCCATCGTATTGTGACAAACTCACTACATACTCGATGTATTGCACCGCTTCCTGTATCAGTCCGGCGCCGATACCGCACAAGATGTAATAGAATAAGAACCGCTTCGGTCCCCAAACATTTTCCAACGTACGTCCGAACATCCAGACTGCAAACATATTGAAGAAAATATGTTGGAAATTGGCATGCATGAACATATAGGTAATCAGCTGTGCCGGGTTGAAATCAGATGCCAGGAAGAAATGCAGCCCCAACATATCGTTCAAGTCGATTCCGTACCGTTTTGCCACGACATAGCCAAAAAAACACAGTACATTGATAATCAGTAGATTTTTTGTTACAGTTGGCATATTGTTCATATCGTTGTATTCTTTAGTTTTTAAGTTTTTAAGTTTATAAGTTTTTAAGTTTATAAGTTTTCAAGTTTAATTCTTCATTCATCATTCTTCATTATAAAAGCTTTCCTTCAGCACCAGTAATCCTTCGGGGCCCATATTGAATAACAAATCGATGATGCTTAGGTTCGGAAGGAAACCGGTTTGCGCATCGAACACCTGATAATAAGGCTTAGGCACGAACCGCGGGTCATTAGCCTCAAAAGGCTTTTTCGGATGAATCCGTTCGCGGAAGTCTTCTACCCCTTCGGGTGATACACAAAAATCATCAGTAGGTACAATGCAAGGTTGCATATCCAGTTGCCTGCATATCCACCGGCACAAATCAGCATTGAAATCATACAAGAAAGTATACCTCCGCTTGTAAAACTCCTGGAATTCATCAGCATAATAATCAAAGAACGGGCTGTGCTTATAGCCCGCCACAAATGCATTCCAATGCACATGCCGCCAGTTCCCATGGTCGGAAATGCGCACATCTTTCATCAAACATTTCTGTTCGTCACTCTTTTCGGTAGGAATGGTCAGAGCCAACGGTCCTGCCGCCGAAGCGATAACACACCGGTTCCGGTAAGTCTGTTTCGCATAATGGTCGAACCGTTCCACATATACCTTATCATACGCATAGAGTTTCGTATAATACTCTACCGGTGCCAGATACGCCGAACTTAACAATATTTCTTTTTCCATTCTTTATTCTACACGTTGTAAAAAACGCCCCTTCCGGGTAGTAAACCAAATGCGCCACGCTTTGCCAATGATGCATTCTTCGGGCACAAAGCCAAACAAACGGGAGTCGGCAAGATTGACCGGGTCATTCGAAGCCATCCAATAATAATCCTTACTGAATGTATACGAACGCACCGGCTTTCCTTCCACCCACAAGGTATCTCCCTGCACGGTGGCATTTTTCCCCTCATGCGACACAATGGTGTTGCAAAGCAATACCGCATTCCAAGGATAGACCATCACCGGAATACCTTTTTCGGGCACCACATAAGGATGTACCTCCTTTGCTAGTTTGGCATTCAACGGTGTAAAAATTACCTTCCCTTTTCCCTTTTGCGCAACGAGATACAATTCATATCGGCTGAAGCTCCGGATGAAATCGCCTTCCTCGGTATATCCCACCAAAGGATTCTCAGAAATACCTACTGCCTTCAATATTGCCTGTACAGTATCTTCTTGTGCCGAAGGATATACATACAAAGCTTTGTTGTCGGGACTCCAGACTTCATTTTCCGCATCAATCAGCTCGCGGTTCAACAACAATGTATCTCCAGCCCTACCTATACAACGGCTGATAAACACACCACGCCCCTCCATCCATCGGGACGGATTACCCGGACTTGGGTCGTTGAACAAGACTATATCTCCTTTCCTGATATCGCAAGAACCGATACGGTGGTATCCGAATACCGATGGAAAAGGCATACGCAAACCGTAGCTCCACTTGTTCACCAATACCCCTTCGCCTTCGTAAAGGCTGTTTTCCATTCCCGACGAAGGAATAAAGCAAGACGTGACAAGGAAAGCTTTCACCAATACTACCGCCAGCACACATCCGGCAATTCCTTTCAGTATGGTTTTCCAGCTTGCATTCATATAATTAATCAGGTACTGGCTGACCAGGTTTTCAATACATCAGGTATCTAAAGCCTGGCCAACCCGTACACGCTATGTTATTTTATCGAATCCACAAACTTAAACAACCGGTTCCAACGAACCTTACCGTCCAGCCATCCACGGTCTTGATCCAAGGACAACCAGATAAATATCGGCTTGCCCACAATATGGTCTTCAGGCACAAAGCCCCAAAAACGGGAATCGGCCGAATTATGCCGGTTATCACCCATCATCCAGTAATAATCCATTTTAAATGTATAACGGGTGGTCTCCTGTCCGTTGATATAGATTCTACCCTCCTTTACTTCCAAGGTATTTCCCTCGTAAGCATGGATCGGACGTTCATAAAAAGGCAGGTTGTCCAAAGTCAAGTCGATGGTCTCCCCCTTCTTTGGAATCCATATCGGACCATAATTGTCAAGTGTCCATCCGGTCACCTTATTTACGGGGTAAAGTCCTTCGATAGCCTCATCAGGCATGTTTTCGATAGAGGCCACGATATCCTTGCGTGCCAAAAGACCTGCTTTCGCCTTCTCCGTCAACGGTATATTATAAACAGATTCCTCGGGATAATACATAGCCCGGTCCTCTGCACTGATACCCAGTTCGTGACACAGGTCATCGGGTAACATGCCTTTCGTATGTACGATATAGCGGTATTGTACATTGTCGGGCTCTTTGTTTGCCTTACCGTCCAGATATACAATGCGGTCTTTTATCTGAAGCGTCTGCCCCGGAAGTCCAACACAACGTTTCACATAATTCTCACGCCGGTCTACCGGACGTGCGATGACCTTTCCATATAGTTGCGGGTTTTCATCGATATACTTGCGTCCGGCTGCGTAATAATAATCAAATACTTGCCGTTGCTGCTCGGCATCCAAGCGCGAGAAATCGACCTGCTGTGACAATTGTCTGCCTGCATCATAACTCAAGCGGTACAAGTCATCAGCAGGTATGGCTGTAGCCACGCTATCTCCTGCCGGGAAATTAAAGACCACGATATCATTCAGTTTTACCGTACCCAATCCGCCCACACGCTTGTAATCCCAATGAATCCATTCCAGATACGACTTACAATTGAAGACCGGAAGCGTGTGCTGAGTGAGCGGCATATGCAAAGGAGTCTGTGGAATACGAGCCCCATAACTCATCTTGCTTACGAACAAATAGTCGCCTACCAACAATGATTTCTCCAACGAAGAAGAAGGAATAACATAGTTCTGGAAAAAATACAGGTTGACGAAATAAACCGCTACCAATGCAAACACAATGGCATCTACCCACCCCATTACCGTGAGCACCGCCTTATTCTTCGATTTTTTCCACCACGTCCAAGGTATTTTCTTGGTGATATAGGCATCGAAGATAAAAGGGATGACGACTATACCCAGCCAGCTTTTCAGCCAGATGAGAAAGAGAATGTATAAAAACAAGACAATGCCGAATTTCACCCATTGCCTGCGCGATGCTTGTATCATACCCGTTCCTTAAAATTGAAATAAGTCATTCATTCCCAAAAAGCCTTCGTGAACAGCTGTATATTCAGCAGCCAGTACAGCCCCCAAGGCAAACCCTTTCCGGTTTTTTGCATCGTGTGTAATGATGATGGAATCGGCTTCCGATTCGTAGCGGATAGTATGGATACCCGGCACTTCATCCCGCCGGATAGCACTGACCGGCAATTCATCTGGAGCACACTCCGTTGTTCCACTTACAGTACCGTCGGGAGCAGTTAAGGTGCCCATTACCCATTTACTCTTACGGTCCAGGTTTTCCAGGATACCTTCGGCAAGTGTGATGGCTGTACCGCTGGGTGCGTCCACCTTATGGATATGATGTGTTTCCACCATCGAAACATCATAGTTGGGAAAACGGTTCATTATCTTAGCCAGATACTTGTTAACCGCCGAGAATATAGCTACCCCCAGGCTGAAATTGGATGACCAGAACAACGTCTTTCCTTCTTCCTTGCACAAGCGGCGCACCTCGTCACCGTGTTCACCCATCCAGCCAGTACTACCTGATACAACTTTCACTCCTTGCTTGAAAGCCTCCATACAATTGCCGTATGCCACTGCCGGAGCTGTAAACTCAATAGCTACGTCTGCTGAACGGAAAGCATCAGAATCGATGTCCTGATGATTGTCCACATCTATGATACTTACTATTTCATGTCCGCGGGAAAGAGCGACCTTTTCTATCTCTTTACCCATCTTTCCATATCCGATTAATGCTATTTTCATAAATAAATCAATTAAATTCAGCCACAAAGATAGCGTTTTTCGTTATTAATCATTACATTTAGCGAACATTTACACCTCATTAACATGGAACAACTCTTACATTACGTGTGGAAACACAAACTTTTTGCCCTTCAGCTGCTACAAACAACCGATGGACAAACAGTGGAAATCATCGACGTGGGACTGCCCAATATACATGCAGGCCCTGATTTCTTCAACGCCAAAATCAAGTTAAACGGTGTGCTGTGGGTAGGCAACGTGGAAATACACCTGCAAGCGTCCGACTGGTTTGCCCACCGGCACCACCTTGACCCGGCATACGATTCAGTCATTTTGCATGTAGCTTCACGAATGGATGCCTTCCCTGTCCGTACCAACGGCGAACCTATCCCGCAAATGGAGCTGCATTGCCCGCCTGCCTTGCTTGCCCATTACGAACAATTGCTGCAGGAAGACCGTTATCCGGCTTGTCATGAACTGATTCCTTCCCTATCAGCGTTCTTCTTGCACAGCTGGCTATCCGCCTTGCAAGTAGAACGGTTCGAAAGCAAGACAGAACAAATACACCAGCGACTGAAAGCCTGCAACAGTGACTGGGAAAATGCTTTCTTTATCACTCTGGCGCGCAATTTTGGTTTCGGAGTGAATAGTGACACCTTCGAATTATGGGCAAAAACCGTACCTTTAACAGCAGTCAACAAGCACCGCGATAGTCTATTTCAGGTAGAAGCCCTATTTTTCGGACAAGCCGGACTGTTGCAGGAGCTTCCGATAGACACTTATACCGAAGCCTTGATAAAAGAATATGCTTACCTCAGCCATAAATTCGGACTTACTCCCTCGGCAGACTGCCATTGGCGTTTTCTCCGGCTGCGCCCGGGCAATTTTCCACATATACGTATTGCCCAATTGGCTTGCCTGTACCATCGTTCACAAGGATTACTTTCCCAACTGATGGAAACAGACAACCTGAAGCAAGTACGTGAACTGCTCCGAGGAGGTACTTCCGAGTACTGGCTGACACACTATACATTCGGCGAAATTTCTCCCGCTCATCCGAAAACGTTAAGCAACAATTCTATCGACTTGCTTATCATCAACACGGTAGTTCCTTTTCTATATGCGTATGGCAAACACAAAGCGAACGAAGCCCTTTGCCAACGCGCCAACCGCTTCCTCGAAGAACTGAAACCGGAAAACAATTACATCATCCGGACTTGGCAGGAATGTGGACTGAAAGCCAACCATGCCGGAGACAGCCAGGCGCTTATCCAACTCAAAAAGAACTATTGCGACCCAAAGAAATGCTTGTATTGCAGAATCGGGTACGAATATATGAAAAAGGTAACGAGGTAACAAGGAAACAAGGTGACGAGGTGACGAGGTGACAAGGTAACAAGGTGACGAGGTTTTAAATACCTTTACTATCCGAGGCCTTGTTTACTTGTCAACTTGCCAACTCAAAAACTTAAAAACTCAATAACTTAAAAACTCAATAACTCATGAAATATATCTATGAACTGAAAATGAAAGTACGCGACTATGAATGCGATCTGCAAGGTATCGTAAACAACGCTAACTACCAACATTACATTGAACACACCCGGCATGAATTTTTATTGTCTGCCGGCATCAGTTTTGCCAAACTTCATACAGAAGGTATTGATCCGGTAGTAGCACGGCTGACCATGGCATTCAAGACACCACTGAAAAGCGGAGACGAATTTGTTTCCAAACTCTATCTGAAGAAAGAAGGCATCAAATATGTCTTCTACCAAGATATTTTCCGTTTGCCTGATATGAAAATAGCCATTAAATCAACAGTTGAAACCGTATGCCTCATCAACGGACGGCTGAGTGACAGTGAACTTTTCAACAACCTTTTTGCACCTTATTTCAACGAATGAACACACAAGAAACACTTTACCGGCTTGCCTTGACCCAACTGCCCGGCATCGGCATCAATCATGCCCACAATCTGCTACAAGCGGCAGGGAATGCCACCTTCCTCTTTACACATACCAAAGAGTTACGCGACTTACTACCCCAAGTCAGCCCCAGACTTCTACAAGCATTCGACCATCCGGAAATACTTCGCAGATGTGAAGCCGAACTTACTTTTGCCGAGAAAAACCACATTGCCTGCCTTACCTCCGATGACGAAGACTACCCTTCCCGGTTACGCGAGTGTAGTGATGCTCCACTGGTCTTGTTTTATCAAGGCAATGCCGACCTAAACAGCCGCCACATCATCAGTATGGTAGGTACACGCAATGCCACAGGTTATGGCAAAGCCTTGTGCGACCGCTTCATACACGACCTGCAAGAACTGATGCCTGATACTCTTATCGTCAGTGGGCTGGCATACGGCATTGACATCCATGCCCATCGCGCAGCCTTGCAATACCAATTGGATACAATAGGTGTACTGGCACACGGACTAGACCGGATTTATCCATATATTCACCGGCATACGGCTATTGAAATGACAACCCACGGTGGACTGCTGACCGAATTTATGAGCGGAACAAATCCCGACAGACAGAACTTCGTAAAACGGAACCGGATTGTAGCAGGTATCAGTGACGCTACTATCGTAGTAGAATCGGCATTGAAAGGAGGCTCACTGATTACTGCCGAAATAGCCGACAGTTATCATCGGGATTGTTTTGCCTTTCCCGGACGGGTAGACGATACTTACTCTGAAGGCTGCAACCGGCTTATCTGCTCCAACCGTGCCATTTTACTTCAAAGCGCCGAAGAACTGGTGAAAGCAATGAACTGGAACCGCCCCAAAGAAATACCTGCGGCTATCCAGCGGCAACTGTTTCCCGAACTGAACGCGGAAGAGACACAAGTAGTACAACTCCTTCAAAAACAAACCGAAGGCATGCAAGTGAATAGCTTAGTAGTAGAAAGCAATATCCCCATAACCCGCATGAGTGGCATCCTCTTCGAACTGGAATTAAAAGGTATCATCCGCAATTATGCCGGAGGTGTTTACAAGCTGGTCTGAAAAATAATGAAGGATAAGAAGCTGTTTTGAATTTATCGTGCGATGATTTGGGATGAGTTTTTGAGGCATTTTTGCTTCTGTGATGAGGAAGATAGCGGGCTATCTGACGAAGAACAGGAGCGA
>NZ_NFJA01000081.1:0-17826 GCF_002159615.1 Bacteroides sp. An279 | reverse complement strand
GGCTTGATGTATCCGTTTTCGTGTGTGCTTTGGGCGATTTTTTGGTCCTTTTCGCTCCTGTTCTTCGTCAGATAGCCCGCTATCTTCCTCATCACAGAAGCGAAAATGCTTCAAAAACTCATCCCAAATCATCGCACGATAAATTCAAAACAGCTTCTAAAATCCTCAACTTTTTACGATTTCCACCCACGAAGCATCGAATCCTAAAGAATCCAATATCGTTTCTTTAGAAAGCAAAGGCGGACGCTTTATCCTAAACTTCAACGCATGGTCGGGAACAACCGTATGAATGGTGAATTGAGAGCCATGCGGTTGCCAAGTGAAACATATCCTGCCGGTCGCTATTTCCTTTCCAATAAGGTTTCCGTTGTTATGTACTTCCCAAACATAATCACTCGTCCTGTACCGATGATTCTCTTCCTCAAACAAGCAGTAAGAAAGCAAATCGTTACTTCGAATCAGAATGGATGTACGACTGGGTTATAATGGTCTTGCGCAATATTGATGCGCTCATTCCAAATGCCCAAAACAGCCCTCCCTGTTTCTTGAATATCCTTATGCGGGTCGGTGATGCCGTAAGAATAATCAGGAGAGCAACGCCCACTAATGAGCCGGACGTTCCTACAACGGAATGGATTAGCGTTCTTCACCGTCTTCATTGACCAGGCCATTTTTCCCAACACGACATCGGCTATGCCTATAGGCGAATCCAAATGCACACCTCCTATAGCGGAAGAAAAAGCGTCTCCCCAATCGCCGCCAGCCATATCCTTACGCCCGATATACAGCAAGTAAACAAAATGTCCTCCTATTTTTCCAATCAAATCTTCCGGAATCTCGTTTATCGGATAAGGCTCAAACGTTTGCAGTTTATAGGAATCTCTTAATTTAGGCCGTTTCATTGTATACTTGTTTAATGATGTTGTCTATTTTCTTCGCTATCGCCCTAATCATAGGAACGGCGACAGAATTGCCTGTCTGCCTCCTGATTTCCTGATGCGAGACTACAATCTTATATGAATCGGGGAAACCCTGCAACCGTAATAATTCACGAGAGGAAGGCCTTCTGTATCCATTTATCAACAGATAGTTATACGAAGCTCCCGTCCGCAAGGCACAAGCGTAATCCAGCACAGAAACGTTGCCCGACTTGTTCTCGTGCCATATCGACAGATAAAACACCTCTTTGCCTTTCGTCTTCTCTAACCGTTTTTGGACAATGCGGTCGGATGCGAACAGAGTTTTGTCTACCTCCTCATCCTTTTCCAAGATGTCAGACAAATTATACCGTTGAGGAGGAAAGTCAAAATTGAAGTTGAAGAAATCCCGCTCATTCCGGAATCCTACGATAATTACCCGCTCCCGTTTTTGCGGGAGACCGAAATCCAAAGATAGCCCAACCTTTCCAACCGTGAAAGAATCACCTTGAATGTCCTTCCCTTGTCGTGAGTGGTCAGTTGCTTGACATTTTCCAGCAAAATGACGGAAGGCTTGTGATAAGCCAAGATGCGTTCTATCTCGAAAAACATCGTGCCTCGCGTATCCGCAAACCCCTGCATCTTCCCCATAATGGAAAATGCCTGGCATGGGAACCCTGCCAGCAGCAAGTCGTGAGGCGGAATGTCTTTTTCAGGAATCTTCGTGATGTCTCCATGCGGATGTTCCCCGAAGTTTGCCGCATACGTTACACAGGCTGCCTTATCCCACTCCGACGAGAACACACACTGATAGCCCAACTCATCAAAAGGAATCCGGATGCCCCCTATGCCAGCAAACAAATCTATGAATCTTACCATGTGGATAATTGCATTCTTGGTTAGGATACAAAAGTACAACAAAGTGTTGAAACCTAAAAGCAAATGAGGAAGTTTTACGGACGCTTTATACCACTCTCGCTATGCACAATGGTCTTCATCTTGGAATAAGAAAAGTATATAATATATTTTACATTAAGAACTATATAAAAAAATCATCCACATAGTCACAATTTTTGACCATTTAGGACTTTACAAAGTCTACTTATTCTATTTTCAAACATTTTCTCATTTGCTGAATTTTATAATAAATCATAACTTAGATGTGATTATTAATCATTAAATCATCAATCATGAAAGCAAAAAGCATTTGGTTATGGGTATTGCTCGTAGTAACAGCAGTATCTTCGTGTAAGTATGATGACGGTGAGCTGTGGGACAAAGTCAACTCACTGGACAATCGAGTGACAAACATTGAGGAACAACTGACTCAGATGAACACAAACATTTCATCTATCAGTACTATTGTGAATGCAATAGATGATAATCTATTCATTACAAGCTTGGAAGAAACAGCCAATGGTTACTCCATTAAATTCAGCAACGGAGAAACCGCTACATTAACTAACGGAACAAACGGTGCAGACGGTAAAGATGCGCCAGTAATTGGTTTCGATGAGTTTGAAGGCAAGTATTATTGGACACAAACCATTGATGGACAACAATCATGGCTCACCGATGAAGCCGGAAACAAACTTCCTGTTACGGGAGCAGATGCAGTCACTCCGCAACTGAAAGTCAATACAGATGGATTCTGGATGGTAAGCTACGACAACGGTTTGACTTATGCGGAAGTGTTGGATGAAGCAGGAAATCCTGTAAAAGCTGTAGGTGAAGACGGTATTGACGGTTCTGACGGTACCAATGGAGATTCTTGGTTCAGTGATGTTGTTTATGATGAAGCAAATGGCACATTAACTATTACCATGCTTAAGGGAGATGTTTTAACTTTATCTGTAGTAACCACTCCTGATACAGGCATTCCATCTGATGTTATGGCAGCACAAAACCCAGCACCTCAAATCACAGGAGAGCCTACAATAACTATTCCAAACATTTCAAATTTCTCTGTAGATGCTAACAACTCTAATATTGGAACTTTCAGTCTATTAGGTATCGAAACACCAGACAACTCATGGCTAGAATTGTTTGGAACAGGAAATCCTAATCAAAATGTATGGTTACAAATTGACGGAAAAGAAAAAGGTTTCGAAGTAATCAACACAAAAGATTTACAAACACAAAATCAAAGCCGCTCACGCGCTGGTTCTCCTATCATTGCTAGAGCACAAGCAGATGTGGTATTCCTTGTAGACAATTCAGGTACAATGTCTCAAGAATCAAATGCCGTAGCAAACCAAATTATTGCTTGGTCTCAATATCTATCTCAATCAATGGATGTTAAGTTCGGCTGCGTTGGCAACGCTGAAGCTGGAAATATTTGTGGAGCATTAAATATCACAGATGTAAATACATTGCATGAGTATTTAAATGCTAATGGAACAGGTGCAAGGCGCACTAAACATTTTGGAGAAAATATGTCCAATGTTCCTGCTGATATGGCAGATATAAAAGCTAAAGCTCAAGCATATGGTCCGAGTGGATCTGGTGAATGCGGTGGTATTATGTTGCATTTCGCAGATGAATATTTCACTTTCCGCCCGGGGTCAAACCGTATTTATGTACATTTCACAGACGAACCGAACCAGCCAGGAGGAAACTCGCAATGGTCTGTAAAAACAGTAGACAGCACTTCTGATGTATACAATTGGGATGCAAGCAGAGGAACTATATACACTGTATTTAGTGGAGGTACAAATCATAACTGGCAAGATTGGTATAGAAATGAAGATCCATGCCTGTTCTCAACATATACAGGTGGAAGTTATTTCGAAACAGACGGAAACTTTAACATTGACTTAATAAAAGAGCTTCCTGTCAGTCAAGCTATCACTAACTCATTCATATTCCGTTTTAATATTACCAAAGATATGACATCAGGTACTTACGAAGTGACTATTGTCATTTATGATGAAAATGGTAATATCAAAGCAACAAAGACATTCTCTAATATAAGTTTTGCTAGCTAAATATCGAGATTATTAAAAAGAAGCCCAAGGAATCCTTTGGGCTTCTTTTTAATCCATCAATCAAAAATCATAAACACAAATTAGCGCAGATTCCCGCAACCAATAAACAGCTGCGGGAATCCGCGCTAACCTGCGTTAAAAAAATCTTCTAAGTTTACTTCGCGATAATCAAATAATAATTCTTCTTGCCGCGCTGAACGAGCAAGTATTTCTCATCCAGCAAATCATCGGCGGTAATCACTTGGTCGAATGCGGTAAGCTTTTCCTTGTTCAGCGATACGCCTCCGCCTTGCGTCATCTTACGCATCTCGCCTTTCGAGGGGAAAATAGCGGCTTTCTCCACAAACAAGTCTACAGCCTTGATGCCGGCTTCTATTTCGCTCTTAGCCACCTCAAACTGAGGCACACCTTCGAATACGGAAAGCAACGTGTCTTCGTCCAGACGCTTCAATGCATCAGAAGTGGCGTTTCCGAAAAGAATGCCCGATGCTTCCACGGCTGCATTGTAGTCTTCTTCAGAGTGTACCATGACGGTAACTTCTTTCGCTAACCGCTTCTGAAGCGCACGCAAATGCGGAGCGGCTCTGTGTTCAGCTATCAATGCATCGATTTCTTCTTTGGTGAGTGAAGTGAATATCTTGATGTAGCGTTCGGCATCTTCATCGCTCACGTTCAGCCAGAACTGATAGAACTTATACGGAGAAGTGTAACGCGGGTCGAGCCATACGTTTCCGCTTTCGGTCTTTCCGAACTTGGTACCGTCGGCTTTTGTCACTAACGGGCAAGTCAAGGCAAATACCTCGCCTCCGTTGGTACGGCGAATCAATTCGGCACCTGTAGTGATGTTACCCCATTGGTCGCTTCCGCCTAATTGGAGCTTGCATCCGCGGGTTTCATATAAATGCAAAAAGTCATATCCCTGGAGCAGCTGATACGTGAACTCGGTGAATGAAAGTCCGTCGCGTGCCTCGCCGTTCAGACGTTTCTGCACCGAGTCCTTCGCCATCATATAATTGACGGTGATATGCTTGCCTACGGTTCGGGCAAAATCGAGGAAGGTGAAGTCTTTCATCCAATCGTAATTGTTCACCAGTTCTGCACGGTTCGGGGCATCCGACTCGAAGTCGAGGAACTTGCCCAACTGTTTCTTGATGCACTCTTGGTTATGGCGCAGGGTTTCTTCGTCCAGCAGATTCCGCTCCTGCGATTTGCCGGAAGGGTCGCCAATCATACCCGTAGCTCCGCCCACCAAAGCCAAAGGCTTGTGTCCGCAACGCTGGAAATGCCGCAACATCATTACACCACACAAGTGTCCGATATGCAAGGAATCGGCAGTAGGGTCGATACCCAAGTAAGCCGTTACCATTTCTTTTTCCAACAATTCTTCTGTGCCCGGCATCATGTTATGCACCATTCCGCGCCATTTTAATTCTTCTACAAAATTCATCGAATGAGATTCTTAGTTTAACATTATATTAAAGTCAACGACAAAAGTACGACACTTTATCTGAATAACCAATTTTTACCGGTTAAAAAAGAGCGAGTTAACCGTCCGGCTGACATTATCCGCCAATAAATCCGGATGGATTCCACGTATCTCTGCCGCACTATGGTATAAGGTATGGATAGGCACACGGCTCTCATCGGTTTCCAGCAAGAAGGTTCCTTCAGGCATATACCGCAATGCATCCGCGTGATAATGTTCGCCGAAAGAGAGGTAAAACCCTTGCCTTACGAGGCTCTGCGCCAGTTCCTTCTTCCCCCGAAAGCCGTGGACAATCCAAGGCTGGGAAGGATGAATTTCTTTTTTCAAGGCAATCAATTCATTATAAACCTTTACGGCATGGATAACCAGAGGCAGGCGGTAGTGTTCGGAAAGAGAAACTATCATGCGGAAAGCTTCCTCTTGCAAGGAAAAAGGCGCATGGCAACACTTATCAAGCCCCGCTTCTCCCAAAGCAATCACCCGCTTGTCTTTTCCCAACACAGATTCTATCCACCGGAGCTGCATCGGATAATTCTCGGAAGTAAGATGCCACGGATGTATCCCCACCGAAAGCCACATAGCTTCATCGGGTAAGGGAATATACTTGCTATCGGCATTGAATATAGCTTCGGAAGGAGATGCAGATAAGTGATGAGTATGGACATCAAAACACATCATAATAAATGAAGAATGAAGAATCCTCTGTGGTGAATAACTAAGGAACAGGGTCGTATCCCGAACCTCCCCACGGATGGCACCGCAACAGGCGGCGTATGGCAAGGTAAAGCCCTTTGAACGGACCGTGTTTCTTTATTGCCTGAACGGCATATTCCGAACATGTGGGTGTAAACCGGCACGATGGAGGCGTAAAGGGAGAAATGCAGTTCCGATAAAAATAAATGGGAAGTAAAAGCAAAAACGAAAGTATCTTTTTCATGCTTCATCCGACACGCTCCGCTATCAGCTGGAGCAACTTTTTCACCTTTTCATCTACTTCCGGAGAAGCATGAAGCTCATCATCGAGCCAAATGAAAGCGACCGCAAGTTTCTTGCCTTTTGCTTCTAAAGCATCTGTCAGCAGAGACTTGTTTTTACGGTAGGCTTCCCTGATTTGCCGTTTCACCCGATTGCGCTTTACCGCACGCTTGAAACGCTTTTTAGAGACACTAATCAAGACAGAGACCTCAGGAAGACCTGCATTTTCCACCGGCATATAAACAGCACGCAAAGGAAAAACAGCCAATGACTTGCTGCCTCCTGCAAACAATTTGTCAATCACCAGCAAGCTGCTTAAATGTTCCTTTTTCGGAAAAGTTTTTTTTACCGGTTCTGTCATAATTTGAATATTAAAGAAACGCAGGTTAACGCAGATTTTCACAGATTTATATTATACTATCCGCGCCAACCTGCGTTAATCTGCGTTTCAATATATACCGATGAATCTTATTTATTATGTTCGCGGATAAACATATCCAATGCGGCAGGCATCGAAGGAGCAGCTACCGTAGGAGCTTCCAAATCCAGACGCAATCCTGCATCTTTTACCGCCTTTGCCGTAGTCGGTCCGAAACTTCCGATGGCGATATCCTTCTGCTCGAACTTAGGGAAGTTCTTCATCAATGATTGGATTCCAGCCGGACTGAAGAAAATCAGCATATCATAATCAAAATCTTCTTCCGGTGTGAAATCATTACTTACGGTACGGTACATCACCGCTTCAGTATGTTGGATGTGATGTTTATCCAACAAGTCTTTCACTTCATCGTTATGCACGTCCGACATCGGAATCAGATACTTCTCCGTACTGTGCTTCACAATTACAGGCACTAAATCGACAAACTTGCCCGTAGCGCCGAAGAATACTTTCCGCTTACGGTATTGAACATATTTCTGAATATACAAAGCTATGGCTTCCGAAGTACAGAAATACTTCATCGTCTCAGGGACAGTTACACGCAACTCCGCACAAAGGTTGAAAAAATGGTCTATGGCGTGACGCGAAGTAAATACGACGGCAGTGTGATCCAATATGGAAATCTTCTGTTGTCTAAATTCCTTTGCCGACAAACTCTCAACTTTTATAAACGGGCGAAAATCTATTTTCACTCCGTACTTCTCAGCAATGTCAAAATAAGGTGACTTTTCTGATGTAGGTTTAGGCTGAGAAACGAGGACTTTTTTAATCTTCAAGGCACTAAAAATTTAAAATCACAATCTGGTTCATATAGAGGATACCTTTCGCCAACAGCAAAAGGGGTACCATTTCGAGGGCACAAAAGTACAGAATAAAATGTAGAAAACCATAACTTTGGTTGAAAAAGTTCCTAAATCCCCTATAAAATAACAATATTTTAGCGGAAATCAACGTAAAAGCTATCAATATATTACTAATAATGACATCGGGACGAAAGTAAATAATGAACAAGATAATAGGCAACAACAGGAAACATTGGGCACTAAGAAGGTCGAAGTATGTCTGAATCCACGCCTTGCTTTGCTCCTTCTCAAAGAAAACCCAGTTGACAAAATTATAACTTCCCCACTTGAACAACATATAAAAAATCGACAACAAAATGTACCCACCAATCAATGCCTCGTGAGGAGTAATATAAACCAATGCCGGAAATGACTCCACCGAATAATAATAGAAAAACAGACCGTAACAAATACAAGTCAAGAGTGGAAATACCATCGTATACCCATTGTCCGTACCTTGCACCTCATCGAACAGGCTACTGCGGTCCTTGCGCTGAAACAGGCTTCTGATATGCTGGATGATATATTTCTTTCCATTCTTCACAATATGCGAAAACACAAGGAAACAAAACAAAATCAGGCACGTAACCGACCATTCGGAACGAATCTGGTAAGGTAAAACCTCACCCGGCATACCAGAAACAGTCTGCATACTTCTCACCAAGGCACTATCGAGTTGCAAGGACTCTTCGTGTACCTTTTCGACAATGTATTCGAATCCGACGGAGCATGTATCGTTCATACAGCTGCAAATTTACAGATTTTCTTGTCCCATGCCGGAAGAGAAACACATAGCTCCACAGCTTCTTCGGGAGTAAAGGCCACTTGCCAGAGCGATTCGTGTTCGCGACGCATAAATTGCTGGCCGATGGCTTTCTCTAACATTTCTATCAACGGATTATAAAACCCTTGGATATTCAAGACAACAATCGGTTTAAGGTAAAGTCCCAGTTGCTTCCACGTGATGACTTCCAACAATTCTTCCATCGTGCCACATCCTCCAGGAAGCGCAATGACAGCATCCGACATACGCGCCATCAAGCTCTTACGCTCGTGCATCGTTTCTGTCTCCACCAACTGTGTCAAGCCGGAATGATGCCAGCCCCGCTCTACCATAAACCGGGGAATAACACCCGTTACCGTACCGCCTGCAGCAAGGACTGTATTGTTAAGGCACCCCATCAACCCTACCTTACCTGCCCCATCAATCAAGTTTATCCCTTTTTCCGCCAAAAGATATCCAAGCCTTTCGGCAGCTTTAAAATAAACCGGAGCAATTTGCGGGCTGGATGCACAATATACACAGATATTCTTTATTTCACTCATAATGTCAAGTGATTCATGAAACGCAGATTAACACAGATTTTCACAGATAAATTAAAAAATTCTTTCTGCGTTAATCTGCGAAAATCTGCGTTTCCATTATAATTATTTTACTTCAGCCCGAAAGCCGCTTTCACTTTATCCACATAGTCCAGTTTTTCCCATGTGAAAAGCTCCACTTCCACATCTTTGTTGCCTTCGTAAGCCGATTCAAAATGCTTGATCACCTTTCTCGGTTCACGTCCCATATGACCGTAAGCGGCTGTCTCACTATAAATAGGATTACGGAGCTTCAGACGTTCCTCGATGGCATACGGACGCATATCGAACAACTCGTCTACTTTCTTCGCTATCTCACCGTCACTCATGGCTACATGGCTTCGTCCATAAGTGTTGACGTAGATATTTATAGGACGTGCCACGCCAATGGCATACGACACCTGTACCAATACCTCATCGGCCACACCCGCTGCTACCAGATTCTTGGCTATGTGACGTGCGGCGTATGCAGCGCTGCGATCCACTTTACTGGGGTCTTTTCCCGAAAAGGCACCACCACCATGTGCACCTGCACCTCCGTAAGTATCCACAATAATTTTACGCCCGGTCAATCCCGTATCTCCATGAGGTCCTCCGATAACAAACTTACCAGTAGGATTCACATGATACGTAATTTGGTCGTTGAACAACTTCAACACTTCCGGATGATGAATCTCGGCTATCACGCGGGGAATCAGGATGCCGATTACGTCCTTGCGAATCTGTTCCAACATTGCCCGATCTGCCTTTTCCTGTGCTTCCGGCGTATCGTCTTCTGGCAAAATAAATTCATCATGCTGCGTAGAGATTACGATTGTATCAATACGTACCGGACGCCGGTTGTCATCATATTCGATAGTCACCTGACTTTTCGCATCCGGACGGAGGTAAGTCATCACTTTACCTTCACGACGGATTTCGGCAAGCACAATCAGCAACTTGTGTGCCAGATCGAGCGACAACGGCATATAGTTTTCGGTCTCGTTCGTTGCATAACCGAACATCATCCCCTGGTCGCCCGCACCCTGATTCATAGGGTCTTCACGTTCCACGCCACGGTTGATGTCGGGGCTTTGTTCATGAATAGCAGAGAGCACCCCGCACGAATTGCCTTCGAACATATATTCGCTCTTGGTATAACCGATACGGTTAATCACCTCACGTGCTACTCGTTGAAGGTCGATGTAAGCCTTTGTTTTCACTTCTCCTGCCAGCACCACCTGTCCGGTAGTGACCAATGTTTCGCAAGCTACTTTCGAACTGGGGTCATAAGCCAACAGTTTGTCAAGCACAGCGTCGGAAATCTGATCCGCCACTTTGTCGGGGTGTCCTTCAGACACCGATTCGGATGTGAATAAATATCCCATTTCTGTTTTATAAATTAAAAGGATTAATAAATGCCGTGTACGGACAAGAGCAGGAATACAAAGAGGGGGAAAATCAAAAACGAACTTGTGTTTTAGCATTTTTTTCCGTGGTTGCAAGCTACTCAAATCTTTCCACTTTTAAATTCGATGCAAAGATACGCATATTCCTTGGAATAAAGATGAAGTGAAAACTTATTTAACATATCGCTTAAAGAGATAATGAATGGAATCCTTTCTATCAACAAGACCGGATGAATGTCCATCCAAATTTCAGGTACTTCCCAAACACTGGATTGTGGAACGCTCTTTCTCATGGCTGGAAAACTTCAGAATACTGACCATCGATTGCGAATTCCTTGCTAAAACTGCGAAAGCTATGGTAAGGTCGCATTCATTCAAATCATGCTTATACTTCTCGCGGCATTAATTTGTGCATTTAGTCGCTTGTCACATTTGTCAAGCCGGATTTGTGCCCGTACACTTTATGTCCATCGGTGGCTTTTCCAAGCTAAGCCAAAACATTAGTTTAGTCCGATAATCCAATCCGCATGGCTGCCTTGCTTGTAAGATTATTAATCTTCATGCCGAAAGATTATTAATCTTCACGCTGTAAGATTAATAATCTTACAAACGATGCAGTTATATTGCGGAGAAACCGAAGCTTGCTTGTCATACCGAATGTGTAATCCGGCGTGACACTGGCAACAGGAGCGACACCGGAAGTGTGTATTCCATTAAAATGCACAATTGCACACTGTTCAAAGTATAATATACAAAAAAACAGCAGGAAGCCTTCCTTTTGAAAAAGGAAAAAACTTCCTGCCTTTTTTGTTATGAATGAAACGACTTGATTTTATTTCGGTTGCTTGCCAATGTAAGCCAGAATACCACCATCCACATAAAGGATATGACCGTTTACAAAGTCGGAAGCATCAGATGCAAGGAATACCGTGGGACCCATCAGATCTTCGGGTGTTCCCCAGCGTGCAGCCGGAGTCTTTGAGACAATAAACGAATCGAACGGATGACGTGAACCGTCTGCCTGACGTTCGCGCAACGGAGCAGTCTGCGGAGTAGCGATGTAACCCGGACCGATACCATTGCACTGGATGTTGTATTCACCGTATTCGGAAGCGATATTGCGGGTCAGCATCTTCAGACCGCCTTTAGCTGCTGCGTATGCAGATACGGTTTCACGACCCAATTCGCTCATCATCGAACAAACATTGATAATCTTTCCATGACCTTTCTTGATCATGCCCGGAATAACCGCCTTAGCCATGATAAACGGAGCTGTAAGGTCGATGTCGACAACTTGGCGGAACTCGTCTACCGTCATGTCACACATCGGGATGCGCTTGATGATACCTGCGTTGTTTACCAGAATATCAATCACGCCCAGTTCTTTCTCTATCTGTGCCACAAGTACTTTAACCGCTTCCTCGTCAGTCACATCACAAATATAACCTTTTGCATCAATGCCTTTTGCCTTATAATCGGCAAGAGCATCATCCAGATGTTTTTGTGAACGGCAATTGAACGCAATTTTGGCACCCGCCTGAGCCAATGCTTCGGCCATAGCAAAACCGATTCCATACGCACCGCCTGTTACAAGGGCTACTTTGCCCTCCAATGAGAAATTAACCATAATGTTTTTCATTTTTTATAGTAAATAATTATTTATCTCCGGCATTTCGTCACACCGTTTACGAACACGGTCTGTCATTGTACCGCACAAATATACAAATTTCTTTATTATTGCGCCAATATTTCACAAATCTTATCTTGAAAAAGACGTGCTTTTCTTCCACTCATCACGTTTTGATTGATAATCACGAAAGCCAACATATCACCATTTCCGGCACGTACATACCCGGCAAGCGAGCTGACTCCTTTTACCGTACCGGTCTTGGCACGCACGTTGCGGAACGCCTTCTCTTTCCGCATACGGTAACGGAGTGTACCGTCTACACCAGCTATGGGCAATGCTTCGTAAAAAGGATGGAATATTTCCTGATGGGCATACGCATATTTCAAATAAGCCAGCAACAATTCGGGCGACACATAATTGTACATCGAAACCCCACTCCCATCGACAATGCTGTAATCGTCCGGATTCTTTCCGATGTGATGACGCATGAAGTGTTCTATCTCTTTCTGTGCATCCTCGATACCGATACTTTTATGCCCGCCTCCCCGGATAGCCAAGTGATAAAACAAAGCTTCCGCCGAAAGATTATCGCTTTTCTTTAAAGCACGTTTCAGAACAGGTTCCAACGGACGAGAGACTTTATATAATAAGGTGACCGTATCGGGACAGACGCCATATTTCAACGAATCGACGGCTATATGCTCCTGAGCTAACTGGTAACGAAAAGTCTGGATAAAGAAATCCTGTGATGAAAACATGTTCAGTGTCCTGCCGGACGGACGCCCTACATTACCGGTAATGTGAATGGTATTACCGTTATATAACCAATCCCGATTTATTTTCAGACTCCCATAATGAGGTATACCACACACGGCACGATTGTCTATTGTATAATAATCCGATTTCGGAAATACTTCCACTTCAGGACGTCTTCCTTTTTGAGAAGGTTTGACCGATACATTCACGCATCCCCTGTTCAGCATCAGCGGAGAGAGATAAGGCTGAAAGGCATTAGGAGTATCATCCCACGCCCAACCTGTACCCCAATAAATGGAATCCATCACCGATACATCTGCCACCAGGTTTCCCTTGATGCTGTTTATACCTGCACGGTGCACGGCATCGGTCAGACGCTGCAAATCGTCTTCCATAAATTCAGGGTCGAAACCTCCCACTACATACAGATTACCATGCAAGGTACTGTCTGCCCCGATTGTACCCGTATAAGCCAAACGGGTATCGAAGGTATAGCTTGTACCCAACTCTGCCAATGCCGTGACCGTGGTGATAATCTTCTCGATAGAAGCCGGACGATACAATTTCTGATCCTGATAAGCATAGACCGGCGTCCCTTTCGTCAGATTGAATACCGTGATGCCTACTTCGGATGTCTTCAGCACAGGCGATGATGCAACCAGTGCCTCCAGTTGTTCTGCCACACCTTGTGCACAAACCTGGCAAAAAGCCAGCAACATTCCTAAAAAGAAACCTAAACGATGCATAGTTATAAATCTCTAAACAGTTCGCCTACCGTGGGATGTGGGAATACATACCGGCGGAAAGCCTCCAAATCAAGCTCATCTTCTACCATTATGCCGCCCAATACAATGAGTTCGGATGCCGGATTGCCCAACAGGTGAACTCCCAGTACCTTATTATGCTCGTCTACCAGTACCTTCATCATGCCGTTCACACCCTCATTCTCTGCCACAAACCTGCCCGAATAAGTCATCGGGAACTTTACCGCCCGATAAGTAATGCCTTGCTTCTGCAACATCTCCTCGGTTTTTCCCACTGAAGCGACCTCGGGATGTGTATAAACCACGCCGGGAATGGCACGATAACTCATTCCGACAGATTTTCCCAAGATGGTATCTACCGCTATTTCGGCTTCTTTTACCGCCGTATGAGCCAAGAGAGAGACTCCATTCAAATCTCCGCAAGCATATACACCCGGCACAGAAGTTTGAAGCTGGGCATTTACCTTGATGCACTTCCGTTCGGTATATGCAAGAGACAAGTTTTCCAACCCGAAGCCTTGCGTCACCGGACGTCTCCCTACACTCAAGAGCAATTTTTCTGCCTCGAAACAGGTCTCTTCTGCTCCTGACTGATAATAAACCTGCATACCGGTCTCATTCTGCTCCAGACGGACAACCTTGGCTCCCAGTTTGAAGTCAACACCTCGTTTTGCATAATCGGCACGGAGCATCGAAGCAATTTCACGGTCTATACCGTTCAATATTTCGTCCATCATTTCGATAACGGTCACTTTTACACCTAAGTCGGAAAAGAATGAAGCGAATTCCATCCCGATAACCCCTCCGCCGATAATGGCAAGCGACCGTGGGATTTCTTTGTTGTCAAGCGCATCGCGATGGGTCCAATAACCGACTTTCTCTATGCCCGGAATAGGAGGAATAACCGTCTGGCTCCCCGTGCAAAGAATCAGGTTCTCGCATTCGTAGATTTCCCCAGCGCAACGCACGGTATGCGCATCGACGATGAAAGCCTCTCCGTTTACCAACGTGACATTGGCTCCCGTAAGCTTTGCCTTCACTCCCAGCACCAGCTTGCGCACCACCTTCGACTTGCGGGCTATCATCTTGGGCAAATCGAAACTAACTTCACCGGCACTTACATTATACTTGCGTGCGCGGACGCAGCTATCATAAAGCTTCGATGCATATAGGAGCGTTTTCGTAGGGATACATCCTTCGTTCAGACACACGCCTCCCACACTGTTCTTTTCAAACAGAACCACGCTCAGTCCTGCTTTCCCCGCCCTTTCGGCGGCGGTATATCCGGCAGGTCCCCCGCCGATAATCGCTACTTGGTATTTCATGGTACGTTATTGTTTTTAAGGTCAGTTATTCTTCCACATATTCCATCATCGGGTTCGCTTCCTTCAAGCTGGCGATAAACCCTTTCCGGTCTTTCGGATCCACGGTAGCGTGTCCCTTGGTATGGCGCAACACAATTTGCTGGCTTTTCCATGCCTGTTTACGGTAAATCAGTTTCGAAATGCCGTGCAAACGCGAAACTCCGGTAAATCCCCGGCGTATCCATACATCCCCGTTATCGCGTATCTGAATACGGGTTGTCAACTGGTCAACAGCAAGTCCCAAAGGAGCCAGAAGCCCCAACAATCTCCAATAATTCTTACTTTCTAAAGAAAGCCATACAATTGCCAACACCAGTACCAGCAAGATGGTCATCCATGCATATGATACTTGCCGGACTCTAAACAATTTTGCCATAATCTCTTTTTTATCTAAGTTTACTCATTATTCTTTCTTGTCTTTTTCTGTATCCAACTGATGAACTCATCTGCATCCACAGGTGAGACCTGTAGCTTATCATCTTTTCCTGCCACACGATAGACGATTTCCACTCGTTTTACCGACAGAGCCGGAGCTATGGAAAAAGATTTGACCCGGTTCATCATTTCTATCGAATTCAAATCCAACGTCCTGCCCGGCACAAACCGACCGCTCTCTATCCGCAACATTCCGTCTTCCGTCACTACATAACGGGTATGGACCAACATTTCGATTTCGAAAATCATACATATCGCCAGCAAGACCGCCAGCAACGTATAATGCAACCAAAAGAAATCGAACAATAAAAAAGCAGTAACAGCCATTAATGACCAGTACCACCCGTCTACCTTCGAATGAAATGTCCTGTTCATCATCCTTTTCCTTATTAATTCAGGGTGAAGATAGTAAATAATCATATAAAATCATTACATCCGGTAAAGTTCTTTTGAAAAAAAAGCAATATGCAGTACAGACATTTCAGTTTTTTTGTAGTTTTGCGTCAATATATACACATTATTATCATGATAAGGAAATATGATTTTCTCGTTATCGGTTCAGGAATTGCCGGAATGAGCTTTGCGCTGAAAGTAGCGCATAAAGGCTCGGTTGCACTGATTTGCAAAGCCGGGCTGGAAGAAGCGAACACATATTATGCACAAGGAGGCATCGCTTCTGTGACAAATCTGAAGGTGGATAATTTCGAAAAACACATTCACGATACGATGGTTGCCGGAGACTGGATAAGCGACCGTGCAGCGGTAGAGAAAGTAGTACGCAACGCCCCGTCACAAATCGAAGAATTAATCAAATGGGGAGTAGACTTCGACAAAAAAGAAAATGGAGAGTTCGACCTTCACCGGGAAGGCGGTCATTCCGAGTTCCGTATCCTTCATCACAAAGACAATACTGGCGCCGAAATCCAAACCAGTTTGATAGAAGAAGTCAAACGACATCCGAACATCACCGTCTTTACCAACTTTTATGCCGTAGAAATCATCACACAACATCATTTAGGCATCATTGTTACCCGTCATACCCCAGGTATCAAATGTTATGGAGCATACGTATTGAACGAAGCTACAGGAGAAGTGGACACGTTCCTTTCAAAAGTTACCGTTATGGCAACAGGAGGATGCGAAGCTGTTTACCGTCATACCACCAACCCGTTGGTAGCTACAGGCGATGGTATCGCAATGGTGTATCGAGCCAAAGGTATCGTAAAAGATATGGAATTTATCCAATTTCATCCGACTGCCTTGTATCATCCGGGCGACCGGCCCAGCTTCTTAATTACAGAAGCTATGCGAGGATATGGAGGTGTACTAAGAAATCTGGCAGGCGAAGAATTCATGCAAAAATACGACCCACGCTTATCATTGGCTCCTCGGGACATCGTAGCCCGTGCCATAGATAATGAAATGAAACAGCGTGGTGAAGACCATGTTTATCTAGATGTCACTCATAAAGACCCCGAAGAAACTAAAAAACATTTTCCGAACATATACAAGAAATGTCTCAGTCTGGGAATCGATATCACTAAAGATTATATTCCGGTAGCTCCTGCTGCACATTATCTATGCGGAGGCATCAAAGTAGACCTTGACGGACAATCCAGCATCAAACGTCTGTATGCTCTAGGTGAATGTTCCTGTACCGGTTTGCATGGAGGCAACCGACTAGCTTCAAATTCCCTGATAGAAGCCATCGTTTATGCAGATTCTGCAGCCAAACATGCCATAAGCGTACTAGACCGTTATGATTTCAATGAAGATATTCCAGAATGGAATGCAGAGGGTACAATGAACAACGAAGAACGCATTTTGATTACTCAAAGCATGAAAGAAGTTAATCAAATTATGGAAGCATACGTAGGTATTGTACGCAGCAATCTTCGTCTGGTACGTGCATGGAATCGGTTAGATATTTTATACGAAGAAACAGAACGCCTATTCAAACGCGTAAAAGCATCTCGTGAAATTTGCGAACTCCGCAACATGATTAATGTAGGCTACCTGATTACCCGTCAAGCTATGGAACGTAAAGAAAGTCGAGGATTACATTACACAATCGATTATCCACATCCTTGCAACAAGGAATCAGAATAAAAAAATAATTCTACAATTAACCAATAAACAATTATTCTGAAGCAGGCTCTAAAAAAATTTTTAGAGCCTGCTTATTTTTTTAATTACATTTTAAAGATGTTTTCCTGACTTTATGAGAATTACAGACCATCTGACTAATAAAATGAATATCCTCAAAATGCCTGTAGGTAAAAGGTGTTAGAAGGAGTTATACCTTCAAGTAGAAGTTAAATGGCTGAATGACATCCATGACAAGAAAAAGAATGCATAATCTCAAAAAAAAAGGATCCTCCCCCGGACATCAGACCGGGGAAGGATCCCAAAACGGCGGCTACCTACTCTCCCACTGTTACGCAGTACCATCGGCGTGACGAAGCTTAACTTCTCTGTTCG
>NZ_NFJA01000080.1:0-18370 GCF_002159615.1 Bacteroides sp. An279 | reverse complement strand
CATTTTCGCTTCTGTGATGAGGAAGATAGCGGGCTATCTGACGAAGAACAGGAGCGAAAAGAACCAAAAAATCGCCCAAAGCACACACGAAAACAGATACATCAAGCCATGAAAAACTTTTTGGAGAAATTCAAAACAGCTTCTTATTCTCTTAATGGAAAAGAGGCTTATCTAGCCGTTCCATGGCAAATAAGCCCCTTTCCATATAATTATTCTTGCCCGAACCGCTTGGCTTGCTCAGCTATCAACGCCTCGTCATCGAAATAATTGATTTTCATGGCACGGCGCACCTCATCGAGTGTCTGTGCAGCGGCTTCACGTGCCACCTCACACCCTTTCTTCAGCATGTCGTAAATAGCCGGAATGTCTTTTTCATACGCTTTCCGGCGTTCGCGTATCGGAGCCAGTTCCTCTTGCATGATAGCTGCCAGGAACTTCTTCACTTTCACATCGCCCAGACCGCCACGTGTATAATGCGCTTTCAATTCATCGAGGTTGGCATAATCGGGCAGGTAACGGCCGAAATGTTCCGGACGGCAGAAAGCGTCCAAGTAAGTAAATACGGTATTGCCTTCCAGTTTACCCGGATCGCTCACCTTGATATGGGTAGGGTCGGTGTACATGCTTCTCACTTTCTTTTCTACCTCATCCGCCGAATCGGACAGATAGATGCAGTTGCCCAACGACTTGCTCATCTTTGCCTTCCCGTCCGTTCCCGGCAAGCGCAGGCAAGCGGCATTGTCGGGAAGCAGGATTTCGGGTTCTACCAGCGTCTCGCCATAGATGTAATTGAAGCGGCGCACAATCTCACGTGCCTGTTCCAACATCGGTTCCTGGTCTTCGCCTACAGGCACTGTCGTTGCCTTGAAGGCAGTGATATCTGCCGCCTGGCTGATGGGATAGGTAAAGAAGCCCACGGGGATGCTGGTCTCGAAATTGCGCATCTGGATTTCGGTCTTCACCGTGGGGTTGCGTTGCAGGCGCGACACCGTAACCAAGTCCATATAATAAAAGGTAAGCTCGCACAATTCCGGTATCTGCGACTGGATGAAAATGGTCGACTTCGAAGGATCCAAGCCCACAGCCAGATAATCGAGAGCCACCTCAATCACGTTCTGACGCACCTTCTCAGGATTGTCAATGTTATCGGTCAGTGCCTGTCCGTCGGCTTCAAATACAAAGATTTTCTTGTAAAGCCCTGAGTTCTGAAGTTCTACACGACGACGCAAAGAGCCAACATAATGTCCGATATGTAATTTACCGGTAGGACGGTCACCGGTTAAAATAATCTTTTCTTTTTCCATATTGCAATTTCTTATTAAATTATTGGGACAAAGATAATCAAAACCTTTGTTTTCTTCAAAAATAAATTGTTCCTTTGCAAAAAGAGTCCATCCAATTAATAATGAACAATGAATAATTAACAACGGTAGCAGACTACAACCCTCGTTATTCATTATTCACTATTAATTATTAACTCAACATAAATCTACATAATGCCATGAAAAATGAATTGAAAAAAGTCCTGGTCCTCGGGTCAGGCGCATTGAAAATCGGACAAGCAGGAGAGTTTGACTATTCAGGTTCGCAAGCCTTGAAAGCCTTACGCGAAGAGGGCATCCGCTCGGTACTGATTAACCCGAACATCGCTACGATACAAACCTCGGAAGGCATTGCCGACCAAGTATATTTCTTGCCGGTCACTCCGTATTTCGTAACCGAAATCATCAAGAAAGAACGGCCCGACGGCATCCTGCTGGCTTTCGGAGGACAAACCGCCCTGAATTGCGGTACTGAATTGTATACCAACGGAACATTAAAAGAATATGGCGTAGAAGTGCTGGGCACCTCGGTAGATGCCATCATGTACACCGAAGACCGTGATCTTTTCGTTAAGAAACTGAATGAAATTTCGCTAAAGACCCCTATCAGCCAAGCTGTAGAAAACACGAAAGATGCCATCGAAGCCGCACGCCGCATCGGTTATCCGGTAATGATTCGTTCGGCATACGCGCTGGGAGGCTTGGGAAGCGGTATCTGCCCCACGGAAGAAGCTTTCATCGAACTGGCTGAAAGTGCTTTCACATTCTCTCCGCAAATCTTGGTAGAGGAATCGCTGAAAGGCTGGAAAGAAATCGAATTTGAGGTTATCCGCGATGCAAATGACCATTGTTTCACCGTAGCAAGCATGGAGAATTTTGACCCACTGGGCATCCACACCGGCGAATCCATCGTAGTTGCCCCCACTTGTTCGCTCAAAGAAGAACAAGTCACCATGCTACAGGAAATATCCAAGCAATGTGTACGCCATCTGGGCATCGTGGGTGAATGTAACATTCAGTTCGCTTTCCATGCCGAAACCAATGATTACCGCATCATCGAGGTGAACGCACGCCTCAGCCGTTCTTCCGCATTGGCATCGAAAGCCACCGGATATCCGCTCGCTTTCGTAGCTGCAAAAATAGCTTTGGGATACAACCTCGATGAAATTGGTGAAATGGGCACGACCAACTCGGCATACGTAGCTCCCTCGCTGGATTATCTCATCTGCAAAATTCCGCGTTGGGACTTGACCAAGTTTGTGGGCGTATCACGCCGTATTGGTTCGAGTATGAAATCGGTAGGCGAAATCATGTCCATCGGACGTTCGTTCGAAGAAATCATCCAAAAGGGATTGCGTATGGTAGGACAGGGCATGCACGGCTTCGTAGGCAACGACCATACCCGCTTTGATAATCTGGACGATGAACTGGCAAACCCCACCGACCTCCGTATCTTCGCTATCGCACAGGCATTGGAAGAAGGCTATACCATCGAACGTATTTACGACCTGACCAAGATAGACCCATGGTTCATCGAACGCCTGAAAAACATCGTTGATTACAAGCACAAGTTACAGACTTACAACACACTGGAAGAACTTCCTGCTGATGTATTGCGTGAGGCAAAACGCCTGGGATTCTCCGATTTCCAAATTGCCCGTTTCGTATTGAAGCCTGCAAACGGAACCATGGAAAAAGAAAATCTTATGGTACGCGACTATCGCAAACAACTGGGTATCCTTCCTGCAGTAAAACGTATCAACACCGTGGCTTCGGAACATCCTGAACTGACTAATTATCTCTATATGACATATGGCACCGAAGGCTATGACATCAATTATTATAAGAACGAAAAATCGGTCATTGTGCTTGGCTCAGGTGCCTATCGCATCGGTTCGTCGGTAGAGTTCGACTGGTGCTCGGTGAACGCCATCCAGACTGCACGCAAACTGGGATACAAATCAATCATGATTAACTATAATCCAGAAACCGTATCGACCGATTATGATATGTGCGACCGCCTGTACTTCGACGAATTATCATTCGAGCGTGTGCTGGATGTCATCGATCTGGAACAGCCCCGCGGTGTCATCGTGTCGGTAGGCGGACAAATCCCGAACAACCTTGCCATGAAGCTTTACCGCCAGTCGGTACCCATCCTCGGTACTTCACCCATCTCCATCGACCGTGCCGAAAACCGCAACAAGTTCTCAGCGATGCTCGACCAGCTAGGTATCGACCAGCCCGCCTGGCAGGAACTGACCAGCCTGGAAGACGTAGAGAAATTCGTGGAAAAAGTAGGCTATCCTGTTCTGGTGCGCCCATCGTACGTATTAAGCGGTGCTGCAATGAACGTATGCTACGATGAAGAAGAATTGAAGCGTTACCTCCAAATGGCAAGTGAGGTTTCAAAGCAATACCCTGTAGTGGTATCCCAATTCATGCAGGAAACCAAGGAAATCGAATTCGATGCCGTGGCACAAAACGGCGAAATTGTAGAATATGCCATCTCTGAGCACATCGAATATGCCGGTGTACACTCGGGTGATGCCACTTTGGTCTTCCCCGCACAGCAGATATACTTCTCGACAGCTCGCCAAATCAAGAAAATCAGCCGGCGCATCGCACAAGAGCTGAATATCTCCGGTCCGTTCAATATCCAGTATCTGGCACGCAAAAACGAAGTAAAGGTTATCGAATGTAACTTGCGTGCTTCACGCAGCTTCCCCTTCGTATCGAAAGTATTGAAACGCAACTTCATCGAAACAGCCACACGCATCATGCTCGATGCCCCCTACACCCGTCCCGACAAGTCGGCATTCGACATCGACTGGATAGGCGTAAAAGCTTCCCAGTTCTCGTTTGCGCGTCTGCAGAATGCCGACCCGGTATTAGGAGTAGACATGTCATCTACCGGAGAAGTAGGCTGCCTGGGTGATGATTTCGACGAAGCCCTGCTGAATGCAATGATAGCCACCGGATACAAGATACCGAAAAAATCCATCCTGCTTTCTTCGGGTGCCACAAAATCAAAAGTCGACCTGTTGGATGCCAGCCACGAACTGAGCAAGAACGGCTACCACATCTATGCCACAGCTGGTACAGCCACGTTCCTCAATTCACACGGCATTCCTACCACTCCGGTATTCTGGCCCGATGAACGTCCACATGCCGAAAACAACGTAATGAAGATGATTGCCGGTCATAAGTTTGACCTGATTGTAAACATTCCGAAAAATCACACCAAACGTGAACTGACCAACGGATACCGTATCCGCCGGGGTGCCATCGACCATAACATCCCGCTTATTACCAATGCCCGCCTGGCAAAAGCCTTTATCGAAGCTTTCTGTCAGATGAAGCAGGAAGACATCAAGATAAAGAGTTGGCAAGAATACAAATAATAAATAAATGAAGAATGAGGAATGAAGAATCAGTGGATGTTTACTTACGTATTCTTAATTCTTCATTCTTCATTCTTAATTCTTAATTCTTCATTTTTCATTCTTCATTCTTCATTCTTCATTCTTCATTAAAATAAAATATGCTACTATTCATTTCGTGTGCCAAAACCATGACCGAACGTCACCCCCGGGTCACCTTACCTTTTACCACCTTACCCTACTTCGAAAACGAAGCCCGGGCAAACGCTATGGAAATGAATCAATTCAGTGCCAATGATTTAGGCAAACTGCTCCATATCAATACCAAGCTGGCTGCCGAGAACTACCTGCGCTATCAGAACTTCTTTTCACCCGACACACCTTCACTCCCCGCCTTGCTGGCATATACAGGTATGGTATTCAAGCACATTAATGGCTCATCATTTACGCTCGATGATTTCACTTATGCACAAGAGCATCTGCTTATCACTTCCTTTTTGTACGGTTTGTTGCGTCCGCTCGACCTGATTCATTCCTACCGTCTCGAAGGCAACGTATGCCTGCCTAAACACGATTGCACAATGTTTGATTACTGGAAACCCATACTGACCAGCTGGTTTATCGAAGCCATCCGTAAGCAGGGAGGCATACTTGTCAATCTTGCCAGTGCAGAAATGAAAGACCTGTTTCATTGGGAACGCATCACCGAAGCCGTGCACGTCATTACCCCTGATTTTTTGGTACAAAAAGAGGGAAAACTCAAAAGCATTACCGTCTACGCCAAAATGTGTCGCGGAGAAATGACCCGCTTTCTCTTAAAAAATCGGATAGAAGCCCCCGAACAAATCAAGACATTCAAATGGGAAGGATTTACCTACCGCCCTGAAGCCAGTACTCCCAACCATCCGGTCTTTGTGCTAGAATAATTGTCGAGGACACGGTCTGTACTGATATCAGAAAGAGAATATAATCTGGTAAAAGTCCGCAACCGGCCTATAAAGACCGGTCAATTACGGACAGATTATTCAGTTATATTGAGCGATTGTTTATACATAAGGATTATAAGTTTCTTCCGTCGTATCTTCGGCAACATTAGCATCAACAGTTACACCGATAGAAACCGTGATTTCTTCATTCGTTTGTTTATGGACATCCAATGTATAAGAATGCTGAGGCTGAATGGCAAACGACTGGGAAAGCGTATAATCACCGATTGTCAAGGTATATTGGATTGTCCGGCTTCCCGCTACATTGAAATACGCTGTATTTTCTTCTGTCGAAGCATTGAATGTCAGACGTCTGCCGATATCATCACTTGCTTGTATTGTAAGTTGGTAAGCAGAAAACGCTATTTCGTCATCCGTCTGAACAGAAACAGCTGCATTGGCTATGGCGCAAGGCAACTCTACCCGCATAGCCCGGTCTTTTGTTACAGAAAACAAGTCGGATGTGCCATAATAACGGACGCAGCCCCAACCACCGTTCGCGCTTTCCGCTTCAGTTTCCGAACAGCTTTCGGCGTATGCCTGATAACCGCTGCCAACTTTTACCAATACTCCGTCTTGCATTTCGCTATACGGTTGAGGTTTCACCACCGTGTTATTCCCTTGCTTTACCGATACTTGAAACGCATCCTTATCATACGAAGTATCAATAGCACGGGTATCTCCGGCATTAAGCGCAAAGTTTATCCTACCGTATGCTTCTTCATCTTGTGCCAGATTTTCTTCCGAACAAGAACCAAGTAATGCAAACAATGCAAAAGCGACTCCTATCTTTGAAATTATCTTATTCATAGTCGTAATTCAATTTAACGTTATCTATTTTCAGCACACTACCGACAAATGTATCCAACGACCAAGGATTAGCCCCGTAACTGCCTTCAATATGCTGCACATCATCTACCGTATTCTTTTCACCCGATTTAAAGACAACATAGATATAACCGGCTTTTGCTGATGGATTGTCATAGACAAAATCCAATGTCTTTGTCACATAAGCATCTTGAGCTTTACCCGACTTATAGTCATCGATATGTGCTATCTGATTTCCGGCTGTATCATACAAATAAGCGGAAACAACAAAATTATCATTATTGTAAGGTGCATACTTGTAATCGAAAGAAAGCGACAACGGACGTGCTTCTTGCGCAATTTTATATGAATTAGGATTTGGCTCATCCGTTGTCATTATATCTTCTTTTCCTGTATATAAATAGCCTATATATACAGTAGCATCATTCAAAACATTTTCCGCCATACTTGATCGATTCCAAAGCTCCCACCAGTTTGCGGCACCACTATTTATTGCAAAATTAGCTAATGCGATTGTCCGGATTTCAGCCGCCTGAGAAGACTTAGCATCATCAGTCGGTATAGTACTAGAGTTCCAACGGTAAGCTGTTCTTTGATTACTTGTTCCGCCAGAATTTCCATCTTTTACTCCATCCATTGTCAGTGTATTTCTTGTCCCCCAACATCTGTCCGAAGAAGAATTTCCCACATAATAACGATAAATTGTCTCCATACCATAGGTAGTATATTCGTCATTAGCCCACTGATCCATATCCCCATTCTCCAACTGCTGTGCATTCTCCGTAGTAACCGACTGAGTATTAAAACTTACCACCGCACCGAAACGGGAACGGAGTGTATAGGTCGTATTAGGCTGCAAATTCTTAATTACCCACTTCCCTTTATTGCTATCATATTCAGCAGGAAGCCAGGTAGAGCCATTATCTGCGGAAGCCTCGTACACAATGTTTTCCATTACTTTGTCTGCCATTTCGGAATGCGAAGTCATATTCTCGGCAGTCATTGGAGTGATGTAGATAAACTTGCTCCACGCATTCGTTTCGCTCTGTTCCGGAAGCGTAAAGCTGGGCAAATCGGCATCACACGATATGATGTAACGGGTTCCGGGATTAAGATCCGTCAAATCCCATGTATGCTCAACCTCTTCTCCTAATTTATTTTCGCCGGACAGATGCAAATAATATTCTTCCCCTGCCGGAACAAATACATCCTGTTCATTTTCTACAGTCGTAAAAACACCTCCATCACCGGTCACATTCAGATTATACTCCGAATATTGTGCCAACAATTCATCAGACATTACCGGTCGGATAATCGCACTCTGTAAAGAAGCCTCAACTGTAACCGATGTAGCAGTATTTTCTGTGATTTCCACACTCTTTGCTTCCCCATAAAAATAAGGAGTATCGGTAGAAATCACATCTTCGCCATAAGCAGCTTCTACAGTATAAGTTCCTACAGGCAGGATACAGGATACAGCTCCCTGCTCCAAAGTCTGATTAAAAGAACCGTCCTCACTTTTTACGGTAATGGAAAACTCCGTACCGGCAGGCAATATGCTTGCATCCAGCGTAGCCCGCGACTGCATATCGCCTACCTGGGCAGACACCTCCACATTTCCTAAGACCAGCTTACCCATCTTAGCATTATCTCCCGTGACAATTTCTTCTTGGGTGCAAGCAAACAAAAGCACCGTCAAAGTCAAAAATAAAACTCTTGCTATTTTCAGCATCACTTTCTCCTTTTTATAGTTAGTCACATTATTCATAACTCAATTCCAATTCATCTATCCAGAGGGTACTGCCTTCGCCTACCTGACCTACGACTTTCATCCCATCAAAGTCGCCTCCATATCTACTGGATGTAGCAACAATCGCCAACTTGGCAGGTTTAGCCGTCCGATTGCTATATTCAATGTCTACTTCAAACTTTGTATATTGCGTGACGCTTTCACTACTATAAAACTCGCCATAGGCTATTTGATTTCCAGCCGAATCCCATAGTATCAAATAAACATGGCATTGGTCTATCGTCAGGTTGCCCGGTATACTCGTACCCGAAGTGGGATAATTGATAGGCATCGGTGTATATTTATAATACCCACTCAGTTTCGTCATGCGTGCACCGGTATAAGGCTGACCAAAAGAAACGCTTGTAGAAGGTGCGGTCAATTGGGTTTGATATGTACCGATAAACAAATTACCGGCCGCCACTCCCACCAAAGCCACCGATATAGTCTGCATCTTAGCAGCTTTGCCACGATAGGCATCACTGCCTTCTACCGGAACCGTATTCGGGTCTTTATACGAAGTCACACCTTCATTTCCGGTTGCCCAGTAAGCCTGCGGGTCATCCAAGTTATTAGCAACCGGATTGGGATACCATGCCTTACCGCTTGCTCCTCCTTGTGTCCATGTGTCCAAATTCAAGTTTGGAATGGTCGTAATGGTTTCCGTCTGAAACAAAAGAGACTCGCTATCGCTTCCACCTGCCGTAGCTTTCATCTCATAGTTTGTTCCATCCTCCAATCCCGTTACGGTAGCCGAGAAAGCCGTATTGCCTTGCATGGTAATTTGCGATGCAGGCACTTCGGTCCATGCATCCGTACCTTGTACCCGATATTGCAACGTGGGGGTAAGTCCAGAACGCACACTTCCGCTCAATTCCACTTTAGTAGCCCATGCATTGTAACTGGTAATGGCAGCAGCCGTTGATGACTTTTGCACATCTACTGTCCAGTCGCATACATATTTGCCATTACGGTATGCCTGAAACGTACGGGGACGGGTAAAGTCGGTCACTCGGTCTATCGAAGGCACAAGGGTGGTTTTCGTTCCCTCCAAGTCCAGTTTTGTAAAACGGATGTTGCTATAATCAGCCTCATCAGTCACATAGACAATCACAATATGGTTTTGGAAGTCAAATTGCGGCTCTACCCCCGCCTGATTATCCACCACAATTTCGCGGACAATGTTTTGCGTGACATTGATTGTCCATTGATAATCCTGATACGTCCGCAACAGGAAATGGGCAGGATTGGTAAAGTCTACAGCCGTGTTGGCATTGCCCGGCAATTCATCCAGCGAAGAAAAACTGAACGTAGGGAAACCGTTTACACGGATGCAAGCCGCAGAATCTGGATAAATCGTTGCATCTTTATTCACTACCAAACGGGTAATAGGCAGGCTATCCAAAAATACATCCTCGCCCACCGTTATATTCACCACACGGTTTGTCCGGTCTATTTCTGCATCCCCTTCCATATCCTCTACCTGTATATCCTCGATATAACCTTCGATATATGGGTAGGGAATATCATTTTCTATACACGAAACAAATAATCCCGACAACAATAGCGCAACAACCGTTCTCACTGGTTTCAATCTCATAAAACTACACTTAAAAATATGTACAAACACCTATATTGATAGAAAATATATTCACCTTAAAGTTCGCCGAACTCTTGCGGTACGAACTGTGTTCCACCTGATTCGTCACCTGTTCCGCCCATTTAAAGTCAAGACCAATCAAATTAATCGAGACTTCCACCGCTACATTGTTCATTACAAAAGCAGTTAGTCCCGGCACAGAACCTATCTGCAAATGGTGCGAAGTCTGGTAAGTACCTGTCTGGTCATTGCCGGTACCAGACAATGTCTTGCCCTGACCATATCCGTACGTAAGGCGTACTTCATTGAAGAAACCGAATATCTTGCTATTACCCAATCCCATATAGGTGCGCAAGAATCCGGAAGCTGTATACTGATGCTCCAAGTATTTATAATCGGAAATATTGAAATTGAGATCATCGCCTAAATCAATATCAATGTTGCCAATGTCAGCATACGTCCGATTGTAATTAAAACGTGCACCTACCGCAATGTTGTCTTTAATAAAATACCCGACGTATGGACTGACCTTAAAAGTGTAACCTTCGCCTCCCATATCATCCAATACCAAAAACTTGTAATCGTCTCCCGTCAATTCCATATACGAGAACGAAACACCTCCCATCCATGTCCCTTTCGGTACAAACAGGGTTTGCTTTATTTCACGGTCAAAGCCTTTCCGTGCATGAAGGGCATTCATGCACGAAAAAGCTAAGAATAAAAGTACTATATATTTCTTCATTCAAAATATTAATAGTATGATAATTCAAAATCGTCTACCCAAAGGGTACTGCCAACAGCTAACTGTCCTACAACACTCGTACCACTAAATTCTCCACCATAACGACTGGATGTAGCCACAATGGTTATCTTATCCGGACGTTTCGTCTTATCAGTATATTCAATAGGCAATTCGAATTTTGTATATTCAGAAACTGTCTTATTATCCACAAAATGCGCTTCTGCTATTTTGGTATCACCAGACCAAAGCATAACATAAATATCACACTCATCAGAAGACAAAGTACGATCAGAAGGTACCGTTGCTCCACTTCGCATTGTTTCCCCTGGTGTATATTTATAATAACCAGATAATTTCGTAGGACGTGCCCCCGTATAAGAACGACCAAATGTTACACTGCTTGCAGGATCAGTCATACTTGTAGAATAGTTTCCTATAAAAATATTGCCTGCAGCATATCCCACAAGAGAAACATCTACGGTTGACAACTTTGCAGCCTTTCCTTCAAAAGCATCACTACCTTCTACAGGAATACTATTAGAACTTTTTATAGTAACAACCCCTTCATTACCAGTTGCCCAATAACTATTACTTTGATCTGAGTTTGGATACCAGCAATCACGTTTTGTAAAAAGACCTTTTTCTACAGAAGTCCATACATTGAAATCCAAATTAGGAATTTCCTCATACGATTCAGTCTTAAATGAAGTAGTTTCACCTACTTTTCCACCGCATTCGATGTAGTATTCATATTCTGTACCAAAATCCAATGGAGCAACCTTAGCCGTATAATTGTTGGTTTCACCTTCTTTGGTTGCAGCAATGGTACTCCATTCGGTAGCGTCTTCCTTCTTATAATAGAATTGTACCGGAGCGGTTGCATCAGTCAAATTGCATTGACCAGACAAATAAGCGAATTGCCCCCATACCTTAGACACATCCGATGAGATGTTGGTTGTAACCATGTCCGTGCTTTCTATTTGGGTCGGAACTTTCAATGTCACTTCATACTGATGAATAGTTGGGTCGAATACAATGTCGATGCCCTGTGAACCAGAAGCAAAATCCAAGTTTACATTGTAACGAATAGCAGCTTCAGCCTTAGCTGTAATTTGCTGGGTAAATACCTTATCGTTTTCAAACACGATCTTAACAGATAATGCCTGACCTGCTTTTACGTATGCCGAACGTGTTTCCGTAACAGAAAAGGGAATACTTAAATTCGACTCGCCTTCAATGGTACAGGTAAATGTCTTGAAAGCATTCTTAAAGTTGTCCAAATAGTTTACTTTAACCAGACTCTGTGCTAAGGTACAAGCTACATCCACTACTTTCGCTTGATTGGCAACAATGGATACATTTTCTGTTACCCCTTCGTAGTAAGGTTCGGCATCAAATCCTTGAGCTTCCTTATCCTTATCAAAAGAATAAGCTTTCACGGTATAAACGCCTACCGGCAACACAACTCCCTCGGAAGAAGAGTTTAAATCGTTCCAATCATCAACATGCTTTGCCACTTCACCGTCTTCATTCAAAATGTCTACAGCTATATCTTCCGTATCCGTCACATCAGCACGGCTATCTACTGTTTTATTCACTTCTACTGAAGAAAGCTGCAAATAACCATATCCGCTTACGCTTTCATCCAATTCAGATTGGCAGGAAGACAAAAGACCTGCCGCAAGCATTATGCCTGCCAGTATTATCTTATTTGTTTTCATAAATTTATTCTGTTACAACAACCGTTAAAGCATCTGACGTTGTATCCTGACCGTCTGATATTGTTAAATTGAAAGTATGAGTTCCTACAAGTCCTTGTTCCACTAACAACCCTACTAATGAAGTTACAACAAATGTGTATTCCTTTAAAGTTCCACTATGCAAAGAATTATAGGCTTCTTCATCCAATAACAAACCAATTAATTCTTTTTTTGCATCGCGTCCTTCCAAATTACACAAATCAAACGGAGTATCCAAATCCATATTTGCTAAAAGAACATCTGTAAATGTCGAATTTGTACTACTAATAGATACGACTAATGATTTAATACCTGCATTCTCATCTTTCAACGAAGTGGACATTTCAACTTGAATCGATGGCAAAGAAGCACTACCTGACAACAAATCAGAAATATCCAAGTTGAAAGTTTGTGGCACACCACTTACTGCAAGTGTAGATTCTCCGCTTGGCGGCTCATCATTCGGATTGCCAGGTAATGCTGGTCCATTGTAAATAATGTCTTCAAACGGAATCTCTACAGTCGTTCCATCTGTAGTAAAGGTAAGGTTGGCAGATATTTCAATAGCACTGATGTGGCTATCTGTTGCCTTTGCCTCTGTCAAGTTAATTAAGAATGAATCACCGCCTGCCAAATTAGCCGATTGTCCTTCTGCATCCGCCGGCTTCTGAATGGTATAAACCATATCTATCGGCGTATTTCCTTCTTGGGTTGTAGCTTTTACAGATACGGTCAAGCTATTCTTATTGACCGGTGTTTTGAAATAATATTTTGTTCCGATATTATTTTTATTGAAAATTTGGCTTGCTCCATCACCATTGTCTACCGTGATCGTATAATCATCTTTGAAAGCATTGATGAACGCATTGGTAGGGTTCAGTTTCACTTCAATCCAAGATAATTTACAAGACAACGTAACATCTGTCGGTGTCTCATTCGTTATACTAAAATTAGCACTTCCTTCAAAATAAGGACGAGTGGAAACGCTTATATTGGAGCAATCATAATTATAAGCCTTTACGTTATATTTACCTACAGGCAAAGGAAGAGAAATCTTGTCTCCTCCGTTTTTCAAATCACTCACCTGTCCTTTTTTCACAACTTCTTGCGTTTCCGTATTAGTCACAACCAATGTGTACTGATTGACATCTTTGTCTACAGCGTCAAAATCGCCTGTCGTTGTACCATCGTCTTCAGCCGTAACATCTTCTTCTGCACGGCTCATAATCACATTATTATAAATGGAGAAAAGCTCCACTTCCAAAGACCCTAATTGTTCGGTCTGTTCTTCATGCCCCAACAATTCGTCTTTCATCTCGCAAGACGAAAAGCCCAACAACAGGCTTAGGCACAAAAAGATAACATATTTATTTTTATTCTGTTTCATAATTGTCTCGTTTAAAATTATTCGGTTGCCGTAGTTGAAAGGTATTCTGCGGGAATAGTTATATTGACATCTTCATCTGTCACCCCGTTATCAACGGTAATGTTCAGTCCAACCAATCCTCCATCAACACCATTTTTTGCAGGAGTAATGGTAACCGTATAAGCGTAAGCCGGTTTTATATATACCGTTTTATTAGCCTCAAAACCCTCTACAGTCACAACTTCTCCTTCTTTATTGGTAATAGTAAAAGCCAAATCTACAGCAGTACCATCGCCTTCATTATCATCATTACTGGTTTTCAAGAATAATTCCTTGCCTTCATCAGCGATTGCCATAGAAAAAGCCTCGGTCATATACGAAGTCTTGATACTCACCGCACAATCTTTAAAATAATCAGTAAATTTGTCAGATCCGTCTTCTTTCAAACCTTTGTAAGCCAAAATCAGTTTCGAATTAGCCGGATTTGTACTGATTGTAACCGTTTTCTTATCACCTGCTACGACACTGAATGTCTGACTACCTGTCATATACAATTTATCAAAACCAGCAGGAACATCTTCGCCATAATAAGCTGATAATGTGTAATTAACATCCGCCTCTACTTTGTATTCCAACTCCAAATCGCCATAATCCACATCTTTAAACAGAGGTTCAGACTCTCCTTCTTTAGTTAAAGTCAGCTTATAATTCGCTGCGACTTTTGCATCGTCATAAATTGTCCGGCTATAAGCCACATTGGTAGCTACGTCAAACATGACCATAGCTTCTCCTTGTCCTGCTGCGCCCTGCACCACCTCCTCATCTGAAGAGCAGGATGCAACAGATGCACCCATCATTAACAGCGCACAAAACATTACTACATACTTTTTCATCTTTCTCATGTTAAAATTGTTGTTGTTCTAGTTTTAAGTATTTAAGTTTGAGTTTTCCCAATTGTTCTTTTTTTAGTCTTTTGGCCTTTTCTTCAATAATTACGATGCTCTACTACTTTACTTAATTTTAAGCTTGTTAGCCTTTCATCCGTTTTTGTTTTTTAAGTTTCCGGTAACTCCACCAACGTACATATATTGTATTTTCTTCACCATAACCGGAATATAAACCATAGAGCATCATTCATATTGTCCTTTTCTTAGGATTCGGCAAATACATTCATTCCCGACTCCAAATATACGGAATCCCCGTTTACTCTTTGTATTGTTATTTTTTTTCGTCTGCAAAATTGCAATCTTTCACAAAAACTCACAATATCTATTTTTATTATTTTTGTTCTATTTTTATTATCTGGTATTTTTTTGTCTATTGATCAACTGAACGCAAAGACACAAAACGCTTCACCACCTTGCCTGTACGGAATCGCCGCAATTGACCGAGACTCTGTGTCCTTCGTGACAAACAATCGTCCGGTACAGACATTACGTGTGTCTTAATTGTTAATTTGAAAAAATCTTTTATACCTGATAATGACGGATTTCAAGATTAAAAAGTAACTTTGCCACCAAACACCGATCAATAGCATGGAAACAAACGAAAAAGAATTGCCTAAGATAGACCTGCCCGAAGACTGGGTGATAGGTACCGACATCAACAAAGACCTGCTGAGCCTGTATGCACATTATCCCGTAAGGCTGAAATGTGAAATGTTTGTAATGTGCCTTGCTGGAGAAGTGGAAGCCATGGTCAACCTGAACGAAATACAGGTGCGGCCCAACGATGTCATTACACTGATGCCAGGCACCATCTTCCAGATAAACGAAGTACGAGGTGACCTGAAAATCTATTTTCTAGGATTTTCTTCGGGATTTATCGAACGGAGCGGACAGTCGCGTTCCATGCTGGACGCAATCTTCCTTACGTTAGGGCGGCCAGTTATCCCACTAAAATCCGAAGGAGCACTCATGATGGAAAAATACCTGCAGATGTTGATAGGTATGTACGAACAATTCAACGAAAAAATACGCCAGGAAATAGCTCCCAACCTATATGCTGACGTTCATACGGGTATCTCCATCATCTACAAAAGCCGGCATTATGACAAGATTTCCTTGTCGAAAAGCGAACTGATATGCCGCAGCTTCATGCAACTGGTCACCCAACACTACAACCAGACGCGCAACGTAAGCTGGTATGCACAAAAACTGGGTATTACGCATGCACATCTGTGCGCCGTAGTAAAACAGATAACGGGCAAGACATGCATTGATGTCATTGCATCGATGGTTATTATGGATGCCAAGTCACAACTGAAATCGACCAACCTCACCATACAGGCAATCTCCGACTCGCTGAACTTTGCCAACATCTCGTTCTTCGGCAAATATTTTAAACGCTATGTGGGTATCAGTCCGCTGGAATACAGGAAACTTTAAGAAATTATCCTCAATGGCAAAGCCTCTACCACACTTGGGAACATCACGTAAAAATGATTTCAGGTATGCCTATGGACAATAATTGCCCAATACGCATGTCCGCAACCAGCCAGTCCAGCTAGGGTTGAAAACGCAGTAGCACTGCATTCGCTGATGAAGATATACTTCAACTGCTGATGAAGATATCTTCAACCGCCGATGAAGTATATATTCAACCGCGCATGCAGTATATATTCATTTTTAAGGAGTATGTATTGGCTGTTGGCAAACATGCATTTTGACAAAAAACAAATCATCCTGAAACCAACAATTTACTTTCCGATTTCAGGATGATTTGTTTTTTGTCAATATCAGATGTATACAGATTTATTCTGTTACAGCTTCATTTTCTATCGTTACATCATCAATATACAATGTACTTCCTACAGCCGCATTATAAGCCGCACCGTCTGCACTTGCCGAGAAGATAACGGCAAACTTGTATGTCTTGCTGGCATCATAGTCCTTTACATATTCCAAATTCAGCTCGAACGGAGTATATTCAGCTACGGTTTCTCCAGAACTGAAAGAAGCCATTGCCACAATCTTATCTGATGTATAGATGGTACTTCCATTCAACGTTTCATCTTCACTTTCCACTTCATACAAAACAGCACTGATGGCGCAAGCATCTTTCTGGTCTGCCTGCAATTCCCCTGCAGCATTATAAAACTCTGCACCCGGAGTGTACTTATAATAACCTGATACTTTCACAGGCTTTTTATCATAAAGAATACCAAATTCAGTCGTTGCCATCGGGTCAGTCATAGCAGCAAATGCATTAAATGTACCCAAGAACATCGATCCGGCAGTCACCTTCGGTATGGTTTGTCCAAAAATATTTCCACCTTGCGTATCAACCGATTCCAGCATAGCAGCTGTACTTCCCGAATGAGCATCCGTGGTCTGACGTACCGGATATTCACCCGTATAAGTAATGCCCCCCAAACTACCTAAGTTCTTTATCAAGGCTACGGCATCGTTACAAGTAGCCCAGCCTTCGGGATTTACCACTTCGGGAGACATAGCACCTTCGGGAGTAGCCCATGTTTCGAAATCGTACTGGATAAGGCTACCCATATTGCAAGAAACAGTATAAGTCTTAGAAGTACCATCTTCGGCTACTACAGTAAATGTAGCCGAGCCACTTGCAAAGCTTACAGCCGAACCGCTTGCCGGAGTTACCGTAGCACCGGCTGAAACTTCAATAGTCGGAACCAAAGCACTTACATCACCATCTTCTTCTGCCTTGAAAGTAATAGTAGCATTTGCCTCATCTATTACCGGTTGAGAAAGTACTGCAGCATTGGCAGCTACTGATGTATCGAATGTGAAAGATGTAATTTGTGCCGCACTGCTTTCGTTACCAGTCAGACGGGTTCCATCGTAAGTAACAGTCACTGCCTGCTTTTGCCCTCCCAGCGTTGCATCAATATCCAAATCTATATGCAGACCGCCATTATTGAAATAACCGGTTGCATTTACATCAGCTGTAAGAATTGTGCTTTCAACTGTAGTCACTCCCGTAAAATCATATCTTTCACCATTAGGAGTCAGCGCACAATTATTCAAATCAATATCCCCTACTTCTATTCCTAAAAACGAAAAATCTGCAATAGAAAGATTTATAGCATTATCACCAGATTCTGCAACACTTATCCGTTGGGCTACAGAAGCCAATTTCTGACCATCTACAGTTACGTCCAAGGTACCTTTATAATTCCCGGCAATTTCTTCACTCACCGGAATCACTACCGGAGTATCTTCGTCATCATCACTACACGAAGTGAAGAAAGGCATCGTGCAAAGCACGGCAAACACATAAAAAAACAAATTCTTTTTCATTTCTTTCTAATTAAAGTTTAGTTAATCAACAAATATCTTATACGAGTTGTTGTAAATCAAGCGCAAAAATGGGACAAATTCCCAATATATACAAGGTCTATTTATATAATCTTTGTCCCATTTTTAAAAGGATATCATAAATAAGCCAAAAATCAGCCTATCAATCGGCACAAATTTCAGATTCGGATAAAAACCTGTTTAGAAACCGTTTTGAATTTCTCTCATAACATAATGTTATAAGTAAGAAGCTGTTTTGAATTTATCGTGCGATGATTTGGGATGAGTTTTTGAGGCATTTTCGCTTCTGTGATGAGGAAGATAGCGGGCTATCTGACGAAGAACAG
>NZ_NFJA01000008.1:0-69948 GCF_002159615.1 Bacteroides sp. An279 | reverse complement strand
CAACATATAGGTTCAACAAAATAATAGCGACTGAAACTATTAGGTTCATAGTGACAGTCGCTATTGTTGTATATAAAGGTTTAAAACTTGTAGTTTATCGAATGCTTACCGCGCTGTAGCAGTTTTGCCTTTAGGGATACTGCTCTAAAGTCGGGTCGTAATTATGGAAATGGGTACGTTGACAAAATAAAATAGGGCATAACTCATTGAGCTACACCCTACTTTTCTATGATTGGTTATCGTTGTTTACTGATACTTACTTCACTTCCTCAAAATCAATACATTATATCTATCAGCGACTTGCGTGAACGTGTTGCAGATATCATGCAAACCCGAAAATAAGCATCCATAAGCAACCACAGCTCTATGTCGCAAAAGTACGATTTTTCGCTGAAAAGAACGAAAGAAAAACAATAAAAATATCAATGTTAAATGATAGCCTAAAACAGTATCGTGGAAGTTTTCTATCCTTATACAGCACTTGTGTGCCATCCTTTTTTACCTTCGATGATAAAGGTATGGATATGCTCTACAGAGAAATTTCTTCCAAATCCGCTTTTATTCATCCCTCCTAAACGGAAAAAGAACTTTTTTCTGTATTTTTGTAAACGACAATTGGGCATTGTACCCATATAACAACGAGAAAATTATGCAAATACACGATAACAGGCTTATAGCAGAATGTACGTCTTACGATTTCAAGGAGATGCTGGAACGCAAGAAAGTGAAGTCGTGGCTGAAATCCGTGTCGGCCTTTGCCAATACGGAGGGCGGCAGCTTGTTCTATGGCGTAAACGATGAAGGTGAAATTGTGGGGTTGGAGAACGTGCGGGCAGATGCCGATTTTATCAACGAAATGATAAAGGCACGGCTTGACCCTGTGCCAGAAGTGCAGCTTATACCGATTGAACACGAAGGACGCACCCTGCTAGAAGTGAAAGTCAAGGCCGGAGTGCTGACACCTTATTATTATTATCAAGACGGAACACGCACGGCTTATGTAAGAGTCGGGAATGAAAGCGTAGAATGCAATTCACAACAACTCCTTTCGTTGGTGCTGAAAGGTACACACATGACATGGGATTCGCTCCCTACACAGGTGGATGCCAACAAACATTCCTTTATCATTCTTGCCAACACATTCCGTGAACAGACACATCAGGAATGGAACGACAAGTATCTGGAATCGTTCGGGCTGGTCACGTCTGACGGTAAGCTGACCCATGCCGGACTGCTGTTTGTGGACAACTGCACCGTATTCCAGTCGCGCATATTCTGTACCCGTTGGACGGGACTTTATAAGGACGATGCCATCAGCTCGGTGGAACACAGGGCAAATCTCGTCCTACTTTTAAAGTACGGCATGGATTTTATCAAGAACTACACCATGAGCGGTTGGGTCAAGATGCCCAACTACCGCCTAAACCTCCCCGACTATTCCGACCGGGCTATCTTTGAAGGATTGGTCAACCACCTTATCCATCGGGATTACACGGTGATGGGCGGCGAGGTACATATCGATATCTACGATGACCGTGTAGAACTGGTGTCGCCCGGTGCAATGCTTGACGGCACACAGATTCAAGACCGCGACATTTACAATGTGCCGTCCATACGCCGCAACCCCGTCATTGCCGACATGTTTACCCAGCTCGACTACATGGAGAAACGTGGCTCCGGCCTGCGCAAGATGCGTGAACTGACCGAAAAGTTACCCAACTTCCTGCCCGGCAAAGAGCCTCTACATAAGACCGAAGCCTCCTCGTTCTTCACCACTTTCTACAATCTGAATTGGGGCGAGAATGGCAGAATCTCCGTAGAAGAAGTGGCCGACAGGGTAAACAGTACCCTCAAAAAGTACTCTGTAAACGAAGGAGCTTCGGAGAGAAAGTTCGGTGTAAACGAAAAAAGTTCGGAGAAAAGGTTCGGTGTAAATGCTGAAAGGTTCGGTGTAAACGAAAAAAGTTCGGAGAAAAGGTTCGGTGTAAAAGGAGAGGATGCATCTAAAAGAGTTAGCAGGACAGGGCAAAAAATAATAGACTTAGTTATTTCCGACCCTTCTATAACAGCAGAAGCAATGTCTGTAAAAATTGGCGTGTCCAAGCGGGCAGTTGAAAAGAACATCAAAGAGTTGCGTGAGAGAGGCATTCTCGTCCATGAAGGTTCTGACAAGGCAGGCTATTGGCGTATCATCGTAAAACCATAATAGGGAGGGCGTGACACATGACAATCTTTATCTTGGTTTCCATCTTATTGGTTGCAGCTTTGGCAATAGCCTTGCTTATGGGCGTTTCTCCTGCGAGCCAAAAAGTCAAAGTTCGGGCGATGTATGCCGGAGCTGCGCTTATGCTTGTAGTTACCCTTATCGTTTGCGACTATGTTGATGCTTTGCCAGACTTTCCGTCCAAGTTCCGCTTCCATGCGGTATTGGTGCTTACCGTAACCGTAGGTTATCTCTGTGTATTCATTGCTTGCATGGAGAAATATAATGTCCTGAAGCGTAAGAACCGCATACTTGAAGAAGCCCTTACAGAAAAAGAGCAAGAGAGAGTATCCATTCTGATGGAACGTCAGAGCAAACAACAACATGCACTCCAAAAAGGAGAGCTTGAATGGTTTGCCGGAAAAATCAAGATGTTCAGCGAGGAGGAACAGAAGGCTATTCTTGCTTGTGCCTACTCATTTGCAGAACATGATTTGGTTCTTCCACCCTCAATCACAATCCAGCCAAACGAGATGTGTAGCCAACAAGAACTCATGTATTTCGTTTACTCCGCTTTCTCCAACATGGGCAAGAAGCGCAGTGACATTGTGAGTTTCTTATGTCAGGTTTTTAAAACATACTTCCCTGCTGGTGAGAGTTTTGTATCAAAGAAGATGCCTGGATTGGATAAGGTTAAGGAGAGAAGAGAAAGGAATAAATAAATCATTTTGAACAATAAACATACAATTTATACCCAACTATTAAAACAATAAAATATGGCCAAAGAATATAGAGTACATTCAGAGATGTTACAAAGTTTTTTATCTGGAATAGAAGATGTTCAGCTTAGGGAGCGATACAAAATGTTTCTCAGTTTGCATGAACATATTCACTATCAATATTCTAAAGACAATAGCGAGCCTATACAAGAATTGAGAGTCGCGGCTGAAGCCTTGTGTAAACTTTTAATTTTTATATATGTACCAAATGCAGATCAATTATTCAGCAACACAGATAATTTATCACATACATATTTAAAAGTGATTGGAAATGGTTCTTCGAGCGAGTATTTGAAAATAAAAGAAGTTCCTCTGAACACACCATCTGTTCCTCATCAGATGTATTGTGATAAAACAGTTTTAGGGCAGTTAGCTTATGCTCTCTTGTGTAAAAAGGACGAAAAAGAGAACGGACAAAATCCTTTATATAACAAAATTACAGAATGTTATAAAAACCTCTATGCCCCTCTAAACACAGATACTTCCCATGCTGTACCTTCGGCCAAACAAAGCCTTTATGATGCTTCTACGTTATATAGCTTTTATTTTAGTTGGGTACGTAGTATGATTGATCTTTGTTCAGACAAACTATCGGAATTGAAAGATTTATTACCATTTGAAAATACGGTCATAGAAGAAAATGTAAAAAAAGACATAGAACTTGAACAACTAATATCGGAAGATGAAAGTCTAAAAGAACTGAATGAGTTGGAAGGTGATTTCAAACATGAATATGGAAAAAAATACATTCTCATCGTCTCTGCAACCTTAAAGCCAGAACTTAAGGCTTCATTGGCAAGAATCAGTTGGAATATGGTCATTGATTTTGATCCAAGGACACAAGCAGAGGGAGGTTTGTTTTATACGATTAAGAATAAGTGGGAAGGAAAACGCCAAATGCTTTATTCTGAGGTTGAGACAAATGGTGACAAGATAACCTATTGGGTTCAAGCAAACGGGAATATGAACAATGAAGCTCCATGCCCGGAAGATCAGCCTAAAATGTGGAGACGCATATATTTGCCTATAATTGAGGAGAAAATAGAAAAGTTGTCTTTTCAAAAGCCAGAAGGGGAAATCGTGATTGTCGATTTGTATAGCCAATCTAAATTCCCAGAGGTGTTGTATAAGTCTTCGAAACTTCCATTGAATATGCGTATTATCAGATTATTATCTTCAAAAGAATACATGATAAGCGATATCACTAAGGACCAAGAGATTGATGCGGAGGTAAGAGAGTATATCGTAGACCAAATGCAGCTCACCCGTTACTTTGGCTCTTTGAATAGTAATGTTCTGGAAAACTCATCCGAATTTACATCCGGATGTCCTGAGATTACGGTAGAAGATGTGAATAAACTTGCTGCTTATGACATTGAATGTGTACCGCAAATTCCTTTATCTCAAGAAAAAAAGGAATTAGGTATTGGATTCTGTTCAGGTAAGAGGATAACTTGGGATGAACTGTATGCAGATATTGACGTGAAAAGATTTGGTTATGATAATTTTTATAAGAAGATAGCCGAAAATGTGAAGAAAGGAGATACGTTTGTTGGATATATCAAGCATAGTCCTTGTAGTGGCGGTACTACTGTTGCCAGACGTTTGGCATATGATTTGATGAATAAAGATACAAATGTTTCCAGTAAATGTTATGTCGTTTTTTTGACGGAGTTAAAAAGTACTAGCTCTGAAGTATTTCAGAAAATAAAGACTTTTATTGAGGACACATTGCCTCCGACTAGAATGCTGATTATTTTTATCGATCGTACCATCTCTGATGATAACATAGAAAACTTAAAGAAAAACTATATAAGCCCTACTCACAAAGTATCCATAGTTCGCATTACTTATGGTTCAATCCCTAAAAAAGTTTGTTGCTTAACTATTAATGACTCTCTCATGCCGGATGAAATACCTAATTTTAATAGGCTTTATGAGAGACTGTGTACTGGTATTTCAGGTATAAAATTGAAAAATGTAATTGATTTTCCGCTTTCAGTAAAGAATAATTCTCAAAGTGTAGATGACTATGTACAAGGGTGGATGAAAGAGATAGATCAAGAATATCAAGAAGATATACAACATTTTTCAATATTGGTTTCTGTGGCATCTTTATACATATATGATTATGATAGATACGTTTCTACAGGTTTCACCGACTCTATATTTGAAAAAAAGATAAGTATATGGAATTTGGTAAATGTAATGTCCAAATCCTCTCAAATCGCATTCGAAAAACTATTTGATATAGAATATAATGATGAAAATAAACGAACAGGGCGCATCAGACCTAGATTTTCCTTGTTTGCCAAATCGATTATTAGCAAGAGCAATATAGGAATATATGATATATCAAAAGATTATCTTGAGCATATATCTAATTGGGACGCTACCGATAAAATGAAGTACATTTATGACGTATTTCTCAAGAGACCTGATTTTGAAATGGATGAAATTCGAAAAATTAGTCTTAATGAAAAAGTATCAAGTTTCTTTAAGTCCAATGAATGTGATTCCGAAACTATTCTTGAAGTATATAAATTGCTTGTGAATTATTTCCCGGATGATGAAAATTGCCTTCTTAGTTATTCACAATTTCTATACAATAAAGCCTACTTTGAAGATAAAGAATCGCATGACGGAAACCCCTTTATAGAATCTGAAAACATACTCTTAAGATTGCTTGAAGGAAGGTATGGAAAATTGTTCGACTCTTTGATTTATCAATCTTTGGGAGTACTTTATTATCGTAAGATTGGAGTGTTGAGAGATATATTATTTGGGAAAGATCTTGACGCTTTTACTTTGGATCTTTATAAATGTGTTTTGCAATATCACAATAATTGTAGCGAATTTTGTGATAAGTCAACAGAACTTGATCCAACAAGTGCTTATGGGCTTGTCACTAAGGCGCAAATGCTTAAAGCTGTTTTGAATGCCACGCAGAAGTATAAGCAATATAAGGATTGGACTTTCTGTGAAGTAGATAATATTTATCAAAATATGTATTTAGATTATTTAGATGCTTGCTCTAAAATAGCAAGGTTTATTCCTGATGAGGAAGGAAATATTCGTACTAATTATAAGCTTAACGATATTTATAACAAACTAGATGACTTTAGAAAGAAACTGAATGGCGGTGAAGGGAAAGATTTTTTTGATAAGTATGATAAGAAATTAAAATCAACAACAGATGAAAAGCTTAAAATAATTTATGGATGTCGCCTTTATGATACTGTTATATCATCCAAGCGGAAAGGAATAAGAGAGAGTATTGATAAATTGAATGATAGGTATATATCAAGAATAGAAGAGGCAACAAGATATAATGCAAGGAAAGGTGTTTCGGGTGCCTATGAAAAGTTATTGAAGCTTATGATATTCAATAGTCGTAGCGATTCTACAATAGAAGAAGCAATCGAGTTACTTAAAGAGTGGGAAAAATCAACAAATAGCAACGCGGAACATTTATGGATAAATTATTATTTCATGGTTTTTTATACTGTTCAGATATTGAATAATGGATATGCCAATGAGGGACTTATGAAACGTTATAATGAAGTTCGTGAGAAAGCAAGGAAATATTGTGAGGCAGCTGATCAGAAAGAGTATGATACTTATCCTTATTTGTTTTACAAGAAATCCCAAGGTTTAGAAAGTATTACAGAAGAAAAGGACAAGGCAAGTTTTGTTCAAGGGACGATAAAAGAAATAACTCTATCAAACCGTAGGCGTGGAAAAGCAAAACTTGATTGTGGCTTGGAAGCAACTTTTTCAGCAAAAGATGAAAAATATGATGATGCTGATATTAATGTAACGAGAATAGAAGGAGTTATTGGATTTAGATTCAGTGGTCTCGGACTTTATAAACAAGACATAATAATTGAACCTATAGAAGATGAAGAACCAGAAGAAGATTCTAGTCAAACAGCAAATTTTACAGAAAATGACAGAACCGGAAATAACTTGCCTAACGATTACGATACAACAACGGTCAGCATACAACAACCTGTTGTTAAAGGATATATGGATTTGTCAACAATTGAAGATGGTACCAAAAAGAGATTTGCTTCAGCAAATTTAGAAATTCGGAAAGAGAAGAAAGAGTACGAAGGGGAAATTGTATTGGAAGGGCGTTATAAGAAAATCAGATGTGATTCATTCCCTTATTCACTTCCAATTGAGGGGCGCGATTTAAATGAATTTTATGAAGGCGATAAAGTTATATTTGTTGTTAAAAGTCGCCCACAAGATAAAAATCCATCTAAGCCCTATCGGTTTGCAACAAATTTAAGATTAAAAGAGGATTGAGTATGCAACAAAATCTTTTCGATGGAGATAGATACCAAGCACAGTTTGCAACGATAACCTATCGGCGGCTGATAAGCCGTCGATGGGTTACCTATGCAGATATTATGGCAGAATTCAAGGGACTTGATTCTGCAGAACAGTTGCCGTATGGAATCTCGAAATGTGAACATATAGGAGAACTCCGCAAGGCATTTCCGGAAGTATGTCGTGCGCTAGAAGAAAAAGAGGGGAAAGGCTGTATAAAAGAAGAAGGCAACAAAAGGAATAAACGTTTTTGCTATGTAGGGAAAGATGATGACCCACTTGCCGGATTGTTGAAAGCAGTATTTCGCAAAGACCTGAATGACTATTACCAATTTTGCCAAGATTCAGCAGGTTTCTTTCCGAATTCATGGATTGAGCATTTCTTTGACAGAACACTCGATCTCTTTGAAATCAAACAGAAAAGGGAAGAAGGACGTGAACTTATCGGGTCTGGAATGACCCGCCTGCACAAAAATATCGAATGGCTTCCGTTCATCTATGAATGCATACGTGACCACAAAGCCTTGAAAGTAGCTTACCACGAAAAATATCAATTTGCTACAACGGTCATTTTTTACCCACACTACCTAAAAGAATTTAATGGACGCTGGCATATATTTGGAAGCGTCGAGCGAAAAGACTCATTGTCAAGTCAAACAATAATAAACGAAGGGCAGGATATCCCGTTAGACAGAATTGATGAGAAACCGGCTATAATCAATGACATTGAGTATCTTCCACCTGACAAAATCAAATATCCAGAGTATTTCAATGACATTGTAGGTGTGACTCATATAGAAAACAAAGAGCTGCATGACATCGTAATCCGAATACATGATAAATATATGTTTGGCTTGATCGAGACAAAGCCTATTCATCATTCCCAGAGAACCTTGAAAGATTTTGATGAGACTCTTGGTTATGCTGAAGTGACGATGACACTCAAAACAAATAATGAATTCTTTGGACGAATCCTACAATTAGGGCATGACTTGGAAATCGTAAGTCCGAAAGAAGTGCGCGATGACATCACACTACGTATCAGCAAAATGAATAAGAGATATATGAGGTGATACGATGAGAAACAACGATCATCTAACATCGCCTTTTTACTTCAAACATATCAATGCCAACATATACTCTGGAAGAAGTTTATTGATTCTTTAGCCAAGGAATCATTCCCAGTTTCGAAATCTTTTTTTGAATGATAGAGAGTGCGTATCTTTGCATCGTCAAACAAGACAAAGAGTTCTTTGGAATAACAATAGAGCCTGATTCTTTACCCATGCGGTATAAGTGACCGCATGAATGAGGTAATAGACACTGTGCAATTTTTTTAATTTTCAATGAAAGTTCGAGTCCGTAAGGAAGTGTCCGGATTCGAAGCTCGGCGGAATAACCCGAAGAGAAGAATGACCTTCTTAATCACTAACTTCTAAAACTATGAAGAAGAATGTGAACAACAGCACAGTTAATGGCGCATCAGCAGCAAGCAGCGCCCAGTCTACCAACTCTTACATGCAGTACACCCAGTACCGCAACCGTCAGGCTCATGGATGGGCGGCAGAAGATGCCAACGCCATGGCAGACCGCCTTGCAGGAAAGGCTGTCGACCAAGTTGGAAGGAACAACAGTTGCAACGGTGCAGACCGAATAGTGAACGGAGTGCAGATACAAACAAAGTATTGTGCTACGGCTCAAGATTCAGTCAACGCCGCTTTCCAAGACTGTCGTTACCGGTACAGCGGCATGAAACTCGAAGTGCCAAAAGACCAATACGAGGAAGCTGTCAAACTGATGGCAGACAAGATTCGCGATGGTCAAGTACCCGGTGTGACAGACCCGGCCACTGCAAGTGACTTGGTGGTAAAAGGCAATTGCACCTACAACGAAGCCAAGAATATCGCTAGGGCAGGCAACATCGACTCTATCAAGTTCGATGTGAAGACACAAGCTGTCACATGCGGGCTTACTTGTGGCATGTCGTTTTTGTTGACCTATGTCAACAGTGTACGAGGCGGCAAAACGCATAAAGAGGCTCTTAAAGCTGCTTCTTCACAGGCTGCCCAAAGCGGAGTCACGGCCATGTTTGTAGGTGTGGGTACACAGCAATTGCTACGCACTACAGTAGGTCGCAGCATGGCCGCATCAGCGACACACGCATCACGCACAGTAATGGATGTTGCCTGCAAGACCCAGCTTGGTCAGCAAGTAGTGGAAAAGACAGCATCTGCTCTTGTTGGGAAACAGCTTGTAGGGCAAGCGGCAAAAAATGTCTTGACAAAGGGCATGCGCACCAATATGGTTACCGGAGGTGTGATGCTTGCCGCGCAAACCATTCCTGATGCCATAAAAGTTTGTCGAGGAAAAATGTCTTGCGGACAATTCTGCGAGAACACGGCAAGCAATGCGGCCGGAGTGGGTGGCGGTTATGCTGGAGCTACAGCAGGGGCAGCCATCGGCACTGCTATTTTCCCCGGTGTAGGCACTGTTATTGGTGGAATCATCGGTGGAATCGGTGGTGGAGTAGCTGGTTCAAGTGCAGTGAGAGGTTTATGCTCTTTATTCCACAAACGCAAGAGATAAGGAAAAAACACCCTGCAACACGACAAAGCACAGGCTTATTCCTGCAAAACCTACAAAGAAACGAGCGTATGATTGTATGTCCCAGACCTACTAATAGCATGCCCATAGTGCTGACCATTGCAGCACTTGCCGTTCAAGTAATGCTTTCAAAGAAGCATAGACGTAAATAGTTCTCATAGACAGATTGCTGTCAAGTCTGTTTCGCCAAAGCTGATGAATCTACAAAAGAGAATGTGCCGATATATACACATTCTCTTTTGCTTGATATATAAGCCTTTAGTTATTCATTTTACTTTTATTATCTGTTATTCCCATCAGATACTGATGCTGCTCCTTTACCGCCCGATACATGGAATAATATGCGAATGCTTCCTCCTTATATTTCATGCTGCTGAATGAAGCCGCCACAGCCCATACAAAAATAGCAATGACAACAATTATCACATAACGAAGTTTGAAGTGATAACCACGCAAGAACAGGCCGTTGACGTTGGGCGGAATGATGGTCAGCGGACACCTCAATTCATTAACTCTTGCGAGTATTTCATTCTGCCGTTCGAGGATGCTCTCCGTATTGGCTTCAATCTTCAAGCGATTCGTGTTATAATCGCAAACATGAACATAGAGATAATCTATCAGGCTGAACTTCCGTTTAAGCAAATCTATCAGTTTGGGAATCCATACAGAGAAAGGGATTCTGTCCGGTTGCTCTTTTCTCACTGATTTTTTCAATATCGACAAGACATCGTTCCAACAGTTATAGAAACTTTTTTCAACGCTATTGCAAATAGTCTGTTCGTCAATGGCTGATTGGGCAGTCTGCGTATGATTTTGGGAAGCCTCATTCAGGTTATTGACGGTTTCTTTCAATTCATTTAGACTTTGACGCAAATTTGCGAGATTTGCAGCTATCACATCTTCTTTCATTATCTTCTACGTTTAAAGGGTTTATAAAAAGGTTCATTCTTTTTTGGGATATTCTTGTCTTTTTCATCACGCCATCCAAGGCTGTTGCTTGTCCCTCCTGCAGCACTGGAAGTGATTGTCTGATGAGGTTGAAACAACAGTTCCTCCGTTAAGCAACCCAATGTCGTGCAAAGGCTGTTAAAACTCAAGTCACGGTCAAGCGTGGAACCTGCCAAACTGATACCGTATTGACTGAAAGAAACACCATGCACTTTGTCTGACGCTTGACTTCGGTTAAAACGGATGTCTATATTCCGAACTTTCAATGCAGACAAAAAGTCTTTCCATGAATGGGATTCTGCCAATGCATCCAAAGTTGCGGAACGGAGATTGAGTTTCCGTAATTGGTGAGGCCGCAACCTGTTTTTATTTCTCGCCTTACTGTTCTTCGGTGCAAGGTAAAGGCCATATTCTTCCGTCAGCGCACGGCATACTTTCGTGCTGCGTATTCTTTCGTTACTGTCGGAAATGAGGTTGCCGTTGTTGTCTATCCGGTTAAATACCAAATGACAATGGGGATGCTTGGTGTCATGGTGACGAGCTATGATATATTGTGTGTTGCGAATCCCCATCCGCTCCATCCATTTCCGGGCAATTTCCACCATGAGCGCATCTCCTTTCTCATCGTTGGGAAAACGAGCCGCATCTTGCGGTGAGAAGGCTAAAGAAACGTGTTTGACGGGACTTTTCACTTTTGGGCGCATGGATGCCTGTATCTGGAAAGAGTCCGCAATAGTCTTATTACTGACAGTGCAAACACCCTCATGTGCCAACAGAGTAGCACTCTTCTTCTTGTTCTTTTGGTCATTGGCATAGTTCACGATGCCTCCGAAGTCCACTCTCGTTTTAATGTTCGCTATCATGATTATCGTTTTTTATCTGTGCAATAATTCTGCTGATTTCTGTGATGATGGTAATACAATGTTGCCTGACTACTTCCAACCCATGAATGTGCATCTGATGTGCAATCTGATTGACATTATTGGCTATGCCGGACAAGTCACGGATGGCAGAAGCCATTTCCGGACTGATGCGCTGGCTTACCCCACAACCCATTGCCGCCTGATGGCAAAATTCATTGACAGACAGCCCGGCCTGCTCAGCCTTTGACTGTATATAAATGTAGTCGTTCTCATTGAACATGACCCGAAAACATCTCGTGCGTTTCTGATAGTCCGCCAACTTCGGGCGGCCTCCTGACTTCCCATTTCCTGTATTCATATTGATTTGGTTTATTGAGCATTTTTGAGTGGCAGTTGTTCCGCTTGCCGCAACGGTTTTAGTGACACTAAAACACAAACTGGCCACTCAAAAAATCTTCCTGTATTTACCTTGTTCAATCCGGCATAGCTTGCCGCTCTTTATAAAGGCTTCTATCCACTTGGCAGCCGTGCTTCCGTTCTCTCCCAAAGCAAATACCGCAGCGTCATAATCCTTCTTCGTGAAAGTTTCGGGCAACATATTATAAAGGGTGCTCCTCCGTGCGGCAACGCCTGTTTCCTGCAGAATGGAAGCGGTCTGTTTGCTCTGATTTCCTGACAGATTCCGATAGATAAAGACGGCATGATAGAGCAGCGTGTCACAGATACTCATGGCTGCACGGTAATCAGACTCATGGCAAACCAACCGGATAATGCCGTCCTGAGAAGTCTGTACATCGTATCCGTTTCCCAGTTGGCGGACTGCCGTCAGTACCATCATGATGCGGTAGGCAATCAGTCCCATGCGCCTGACCACGCCCTGCATTCTGTTGTCCACCTCATCACAGCATTCCTCATTCACCCGGCTGAGATATTCAATGAATTGTTGTTGCAAATCTAAGGGAAGAGAGAAAGAATAACAGCCGCGGTTCAGAAACTCCTCCTGCAGGTGGAAGAACTTGTCGCCAAGCATTCTGAACATAGCGTTCTTGGATTGCGATATGTCACTTGTGGCGAACACATTCCTTATGCCGCGTTTGAAGCGGATGATGTAGAAACAGAAGCGGCTCATCAGTCCGTTCTCCGCATCGGGTATTAACCGCCTTACCTGTTCGGGCGTTCCAGCCAACGTTACAGACACCCTCGGATTGCTGACTTCGCAATACTCTCTGTCCTTGCGTCGGCTCAAACTGACCAGCTCATGGTGGAACGCCTTACGCAGCACATCGGAATAGTTGCCGTAATCCGACTTCAATGTCTGGCTTAACGTGTCACCTTCAGATTCGAACAACAGCCCGACACCGTCATTATCGCCCAATATCTTCAACAAGGAACTTGCGCTGCTATTGGCCGGGATGATAAGCATACGCATAGGCGGTTCAGTCGGCATAGTTGCACCGTCCGACTTCTTGCTTTTGATATAGGTGTTCATTGCTTCTTTGTATTCCTGCTCCATCCGTTGCGAAAGCTCATGCAGATTACGGTTAATGGGAGCCACTAACTCACGGCATAAAGTCAACGCTCCTTTACCCATTCCGGCATCAGCCACAACAAACAAGTAAAGGTTAGGGTAAACAATACGCTCATCATACACACCACAGACATTATGGAAGCAAACCGACAGACATACTATCGCTCCTATCAGAATGGTATCGCGGTCGTCCTCCGAAATGGAGTTACCGACAACTTCACATAAAAAAGGGGGCAGTTGCTCGAACACACATTCGGGAAATGCAGGAAGTTCATCTGCCGATTTTATCCATTTGCCCGTTTTGCCATTTTGGTTATTTGGTAAAATGGATAAATCCTGTTCCCCTATCGAACTTAGCGGAATACCTGCCTGTCCAGCCAAATGAAAAAACGAACGGATTGTTATGCCTTGCCCTTTGGCTTGCAGGCAACGGGTATATTGCTTGTCTGTTTCTTCCCTTTGATAGTCTGGATGGAAGCGGCTGATACGATGGTAATATTCTCTTCCGTTTTCACCAAATCCGTCAATCAAGGCAAAGCCCAATTCCACCCAATCCTTGTATTCAGGTGCGATGTCAACGGCACGTTGTTCTATTTCGCAAATGATACGTTCTATTTCTTCCTCTTTATTATTAGAGGTGAAATTTGGAGCCGAGAGTAATTTAGGAGATGTTGGAACACTATTCTCAAAAGGGACATTCTCCCAATCTTGGGCGGAAAATATTTTCTTTGACATAATCGTTGTATTTAGGGTTAATATATGCTTGTGGGTCGTAAGGCAGGAAACAGGCGCGCGCCACATCGCTCCCCGACATATCCACCTTTGGCAACCCGGTAGCACGGATGCAGTTGGCAACAGCCTTGAAAAAGCGTGAATGTTCCCATCCCTTCAAATCTACAGGTATAATCCACTTCAATCCATTTCCAGAAGGGCTGGTGAACAGCAGTTCCGTATTAAAATATTCGTGATTGAGAATCTGCTGCTTCACTTCCTCCATATTCTCTATATGGTCAAAATCCAGGCACATCAGTCCTGAGTGCATTATCAGTTCCTTTTCATTCCGCTTGCGGAAAAGACCGGAGAAAGTGCAATAGTCAAAGTGAGAAGCCTTATATTTTTTGACATCCGCAGGAGTAGTCATTGAGCGCAGAGTTTCCGTTTGTGGCTGGGCATAATGGCCAACCACATATCGGTACACATCCACAACGCCTATTGCCCTTAACGGCTCAATGTTCTGAATGGGCTTGCGAAAGAATGAAAAACAATAATCCGTATATTCCATATTATCTGATAATCTTTTTGGATTTGACAAATTGTTCGGCTTCCAGCATGAGATCGTCCTGTGTCTTGTGGACTTTACTCTTTAACCAATCATCTATTTCCGATTGTAAAAAAGCCAATGCTTTATTTATCTTATGTACAGGTATCTGTTTGGCCGATACCCATCCATAAACCGTTTGCTTGGCTGGATGTGACGGCAGATAGGCACAAAGCTCATCTATATCCATCCATTTAGGTGAATCACTTGCCTGCTTATGCTGCAATGCTTTTACGGTGGACTGCAATTCTTCAACAGTCTTAATCAGGTAGGACAATGCATTTGGCATTTCCTCCAATGAACTTACGGTATAACTCATATTCTCACGTTTTTAAGTTTATGCCGCAAAACTATATGGATGCTTACGGGTGCTAAATAGGTGCCGGACAATCACCACTCTGCCCCTTTGTTACCACATGCAGATTTAAGTTTCATTAAGACACCTGCTCTTATGAAAGGTAACTGATGGAATAAAAACATGAGCGGAATTAGAAAAACAATAGGACTTCGGGGATATAACAAAGAAAACCCCTCAAAAAGCATGGTGCTTCATGAGGGGCAAATGGGTGGTAAATAGAGAATTCCTTTACATAAGTAACTGATGCTCAATGGTGGAAATTAGCACCGCGACCTTATACGGGCAGGTTATCTATATGTAATGTATTGGCAGCTTTCTCCTTTGCTGCATCCACAATATGAGTATAAATTTGAGTTGTTTTGACATTGGTATGTCCCATTAAAGACTTTATCGTATAAATATCTACGCCGTTTTCAAGGAGCAACGAGGCGAAACTATGACGTCCGCAATGAAAAGTTACGTGCTTCTTTATGCCTGATGCCTCTATCCATTCTTTCAATGGATGGGATATCCAAGAAATATCTGTCAGACCCTCGAACACCAGGCGTTCATCATCATCTGGGCGTTCACCACACAGTTGCAACGCCTGTGCAGTAACGGGCTTACAATCGAGCTTCTTTGTCTTTTGCTGTACAACCACGGCCTGCCACGTTCCTTTGCTTGTCTGCTGAATCTGTTTCCACTTCAACGGCTTTATGTCACTGTGGCGTAAGCCGGTCAGGATTGAGAACAGGAACGCACGTTTCAGCACATCATCCTTGCAGGGCGTATCTACCAGCATCTGTACCTCATTCATAGTAAGAGCAACACGAGGCTTTTCAATCGAACTGATACCTTTCACCTTTGCACTGATGTCAACGGTTAGGTATTCATCAATGAATGCTTGTTTCAGTCCGGCCTTGACGATAGAGAAATAAGTGGATGCCGTATTCTGTGAGATTGTGCCTTTCTTGTTACCTCCCATTGGGGCACGGAGCAGGAACATCTTGATGTCCTCAAGTAATTTTACGGAGATGGATTTGAACGGAATGGGATTCCCTTGCGAATAGATTTTCAGCAACTCGCCCACACGCATCCAATTGACGATAATCGAATTTGAACTGTTGGGATGGCGTTTGCTGATGATACCGTTGAAGTATTTGATGAAGTCCTGTTCACTACGTTCATTCTGCGCTGCAAGTTCATTTTCCTTATCTGTATAGAGAATGGCACTATCGTACTCATGCTGACGCAACTTCCGGACATTATCGGCATAGATACAAGCTTCCTGGTCGATTGTGGAACGGCATTGAATAATTCCGTTCAAATCCCTCTTCGGCTTGTAGTTGAAACTGCCATCCGGCAGAATTCGTGCGATGGATGACTTATCCCAAATAGGCGTGGATATAGTCCGGTTGATTGACTCTACCACTCGGCTTGCTCTGTTTGAGCCGTGTTTGTACACAGGATATGATTCGATAATCAGATACCACTCTTCCTTGTATCTCGACCTTCTGAGCTTAACGGTCACTTTAGTGTTAGGCAATGCTTTCTTCATAATGACTTGTATAATTTATCTATTTCTGTTTTTGGCACATAAACATAGTTACCGATTTGACGTGTTGGGATAGAATTACGGCGAATATGCGTAAGTACAGTACCCTCATTGATGTGAAACTTTTGGGCTATTTGTCCGATTGTATAACAGTCCTTGGGGTCAAAAGACAATGCTTCCTTTTTCTTATTCCTTTGCCTAGGTTTCTTCTTGAAGTGCTCATCCATATACTGACGACTTAAACGTGTTTGGCGTTGGCCGAAATTGTGTGACGGAAGAAGTCCTTGCCTGATCATACGATAAAGAGCATCTTTACTGATGCCATAAATCAATACGGCTTCCTTGACGGTCAGATAACCTTTACTCGACGGTATTTGTCTGATTAAAGCCTGACGAATTGCCTCTTTTTCCTTTGCGATTTGCCTTTTCTTGTACGCTTTTTTAGAACAGGCTGAACAACAATACTTTGACATCAACGTAGGAGGAGTGAAGATTTTACCGCACTCTTCACATACTCTTTGGATTTTGTAATTACCTCTTGGCATATCTTTCTCTTTATAAATAGTTTATGTATATTTAAGTTGTTCCTTTTCGCCAAATAAGACGTGATGCAAATATGTCGCAAATAAGAGATAAAAAAGGGCGTAAAAAAGGCATAGAAACCAAGAACCCCATAAACGCAAAAAGCGTGCAACTCGTTGAGCTGCACGCTTTTGCTTATTGTTTATTATTTGTTTACTTATCGGAATCATTTGACTTCCTCAAATATAACACACACTGATTATCAATAATATACAAATTTATGGTACAAATATGGACTATTTATACACCCAAAATAAAGGACAATGATATTGGAATCATAATAAGTATTCGCTCTAAATTATTTATATTTATTTAACCATTAATATCTTGTTTGCTCTTGTTTATATTCGTGTTTTTCGTTTCTGCTTTTGTTTCACTCTTGCTTTCATAAATACCATACTGAGAGATTGTTGCGTTTTTGCCCTCTATTTTTGACTTTCGTTTTTTATGAAAATACGTTATACCTTTGCAAAAACAACCATAGACAAAAATAGTTATGAAGCAAAAACAACATACATTTCAATCCTTGGCAAAAGAGGTAGGAATGGTACTTTTGGCATCAGCAATATCATTTTTCTTGAGTGCTGTTGTTAGTGTGCCGTCAAGCATTTTACCTTTTGTCATAGTCGCTTGTTATGTTGTTCTAAAACTCATTTATCATTTATGCCTTTTCATGTCAGAATATATAATAACCTTACCCTCTTTATTCCGCCACATTATACAATCTGACCGACAAGCCAAAGAAGAATGCAGCTATGCTGCTACATATGCGATTGGCAACAACATCCCAATGAAACGAATGGAGCTATTCCATTATGAATATCAGCATGAAGAACGGGAATATCTTAAACAAAAGGAAAGGCAAGAGGATGAAAAACTGCAAGCTATATTACAATACACAAGAAACACATTCCGGCAATTTGACTTTAACGAAGAAGAAATCTTCCAAATATGCGAATGCGTCCGATATTTTGTTACCAACAGACAAGTTCTAACTGTAAACATCCACATCAAACGACGTACAGATGTTACTCAAATTTCATTAAAGAATTTTGCTTGGAACATTGCTTTCCAATACAACATCAGTCGGGACATAACGGCACAGTTCGTCATGCAAACATTTCATGAATGGTTTGTCAATTCCACTCTTGATACAATCAGGAAGAATTTGCGTACAACGACTGGAAAGCATAAAATAAAAATTGATGAAAGGATCATTCCTTCAACTGTTTCCAATCCGATAAAACAGCAAACTGAAAAATAAAGAGTTTTATCTGCTTTCTTGCTGTTCTAATAATTGGGAAATCACTTATTGATATACATCTCTATTTTAACCGTTCTAATTATTAGGCATAATTGTTCATTACAACAAAAGAAAAAGTTTTTGCTGGCCAAAAGAAAAAGCCAGTCTGTCCTTTTATTCTCTTCGAGTCATATTCCAAACTGCACAAAAACGGGTACACCTGTAACTTCACATTTATACTTTTCTTTGGTTTAGGATATATATACTAATGGAGCAAAGTAAAGTGTCGGTAAGCCATTCCTCACTCTTCAAATAATCTATTTGACTATTTTCTTTTTTGGCCAGCACCTTTATATCTTATTACCGCTTATATCCATGGACATTTTCACTATTGCGCTACTCCTTTCGGGCAACTTGACATAATTGTGCCGCAAAGGTAACTTCCATACTGTGCTTTCTTGCAAGGTCAGCGCCTTACGGTTCATTGCCGAAATCTCCACCCTGTAAGGTAGTATTTCGTCCTGAAACCTTGCCGAAGCTGTATGGAACCTTTTGTGGCGGCAAAATTATAGTCAAGCCCGAAAGTAGCAGAGCTACATAAGGGAAATGAATAAACCTAAAAACTGAAGATTATGGCAAACTATGCGACCAATCTGTTCTATGCGGAGACAAAGAACATGAATGACCTTAAAAAGGTAGAAGATTACTTGGAAGAGAATTTCTGTGACTGTTATGTAAACCGGTTGGAGAACGGTATCGAATGTGAGTTTTCCTCAAAATGGGTTTACCCTGAAGAAATGATGGACAACATGATTTCTCTTTTGGAGGGCAAGAATGATATTTACATCAGGGTACTGACCCATGAACTTTGCAATGAGTATGTGAGCTTCAGGGTGTTCAGAAACGGAGAATGGGAAATCAGGTATTAAAACCATAAAACGGACAGGGCTATGTACGGATATGAGAACGAGACCATCATCGGCTGCAGTTGTACGTTGCTGGAGCCGTATAAGGGATATACGGACGGAGAAGTGGTATGGGACTACGGCAAGGAAATTGTCGTGAGACTGATAAACGGCAAGGAAGTGGTAAGAAGCCGTGATGATGTATTGATTTTTGACTAACCTTTATAAATATACTGCTTATGTTATATGATTATAAGAAAGAGGACGCAAGACCCATGCGTCTGGTGTTGGAGAACGGATTGGCCGTTGAGGGCGAGTTTATCGACTTGAGAATTTCCGTGGAAACGTTGCCGCAAGGCAAGACTTGGTATCATCTTCGCTATGCGGATGATGACGATACAGAACCGGCAACCATCAAGAACGGTTGCGTGGCGGTAAACTTTTTCGGCACATTGATTTGCGAACCGGTGAACGGTATCCGGGATAACGAGGAAATTGTCATTACGGAATGGAGCTTTCCTGATTGACATCGCCTGACCCTTTACCTGAATGGATTGTGTGGGCTGCTTCCACACAGTTCATTCTGTCCCTGTAACCTTTTATATTACCATTTGTGGCCTGCCCTTTTTTATAGGGTTTCGCTTTCCCGTTTATACAGGCATACTTCCTTTTATAGTCATTGTTCCGTTCACCTGAAGATGTCCGTTCCGCTTTAAGGAATGCCGGATATTACCTTTCCGTCTTTTCCCATTTCATTTCCTCATCGGCGGGAGAGAACCGGCGACCATGCGATTGCGCTTCCGCCTTTCTCTTTTGGCGGACAGAACACTCCGGCTTTTCCTCGTCAAAAGCATTCCACCTTTCCGGTCGAACCGTAGGCTTTCTTGCGCCTCCATACAGACAAGACGGCTGATGGCTTTCATACCTGCATCATTTCCTTTATGATCGGTTGCAGGAAACGTTGTCGCTGCATGGAACATGCGGACCGTCCTTGCACGGGCAAAACCGTGTGAAGTGGTTTCCCTGTACTTTTTTCCGAATTGTCCTTTTGAGAAGCCACTCATTTTTTCGATGCAAAGTTAGCGTCCCGCTTCGACGGCTATGAATGGCCGTCTTGTGTGGGCGTTGCACTCCCGCCAATAAAACAGTCCGGAATCTTCCTTTATTTTCCTGCGTAAAATAAAGAGTATTCAGTTCGGTTTTCATGGCCTGACCACATTGGTACGGGACTGCAGTTGTTCGCATGTAAAAATTAAGTTTCACTTCTAAAAACAATTCATCATGAAAAAGTTTCAGAACAACTTCACAGTATCAGGTTTTGTAGGTAAGGACGCAGAAATCCGCCAGTTCACCAATGCAAGCGTAGCCCGTTTCCCCTTGGCAATCGGCCGTCAGGAAACCAACGGCGATGAACCCAAGCGCGTGTCGGCTTTCGTCAATATGGAAGTATGGCGTAAGAACGAGCATACGGAATCGTTCGACCAGTTGGCCAAAGGCGCAATGCTCACCTTCGAGGGGTATTTCAAGCCCGAGGAATGGACCGACAAGGACGGCGTAAAGCACAACCGCGTCATCATGGTTGCCACCAAGTTCTATCCCGTTCCCGAAGAGGAAGAAGCTCCTGCCGGGCAGAAAAAGGCAGAGAAGAAAGGCAAGAAATAATCCAGCCTTCCCATAAAGCGGCCTTCGGGCCGTTTTTTATTGTTCATCTTATTCTTTTCATCCATGCTTGTTGCCGCATTTTCCTTTTTATATTTCCGCCTTTTATAGTCAAAGTACGATTTGCCCAAGCGTCGCTACAGCATGTGGCAGGACAAGGCCTGCTACGTCCTGTACCGGCCCTTTCCGCAAAAGTACGGACGGAACACGCCCGACAGCAAGACGGGCAAGTTCCCTTGTGTCCGTACCGGCCTTTTCTTTGTCGGCCCATTATAAAAACGTCTTTGCCGTCGTCCTTGTCATAAAGCTTCGCCCCACACCGTTGTGGAACGCCAAGGGCTGTCCGACAGGCAAAGCGTCGCCGCACATGGCAGCGGGCTGCTATGATGCGGAAACGCCTTACCGCCGGAATGCGGACGCGGACATACTTGCCCCATTGGTGCAAGTGCGTCCGCCGGGTAGTCCGCACGGCTGCCATTTGCCGTTCCACGCCCACCCTCAATGTCCTTTTATACCTTTCCGCCCCTTTTTACAGTATTCATCCTTCTGCCGGTCAGCGTTGCCCTGAGGATATTTCTTGCAAATTTAGTGTCGTCCTGTCTGCAAATGGCAAGCGCAGCCACGGCGTTTCTGCGGGAAATCTTCCTCCCGCCCCTTGTTCGGGAGCGTATTTCCCTTGACTGTCTTGCCGTATTGCCGCCGCCACTTCCTGAATGCAAAAAATATCCCTGGGCAAGCTGAAAGGCTTGCGAACAAAGGGAAATAAAAAAACAGAGTTATGGCACAGACAATCAGTGAGGACATCAGAAAGCAGTTGGCAAAGCCACAGGTTTGGTTCTGCAAGTATTTCCCTGTACGCATCCGCAATGTCGGGGAAGATGCCATCGAGGCGCGTAATCTGGTGTGGGCGTTCAAGGACGCAGAGGAAGAGGCTACGGAACGTGTGGCACAGATGACGGCAGGGTATCTTGTCTGCAAGTATGGAGAAAAGGTAAAGGACATGACCTTTGTCTGTGTTCCAGCGAGCAGTGAGGAGAAGAATGTGAGCCGTTACAAGTATTTCTGTCAACGGGTGAGCGAGCTTTCAGGCATCGTCAACGGCTTTTCGCTTGTGCATGTTTCCGGGGAACGTCCGGCCGTGCATGAACACCGTCACGACAAGCTGTCCGCCATTACAGACTTGGTAGAGTTCGATGCCGGACAAATCAAGGGAAAGACCGTCTGCATCTTTGACGATGTGATTTCCACAGGTCAGAGCTATGGAACGTTTGCCGACCGGCTGGAGCGGTTAGGTGCGAATGTAGCTGGCGGCATATTCTTGGGAAGGACACATTACAGATATAAAAAAGAGAACTGATTATGGAAAAGACAAAGGACATCAAGGCGCAATCCGTATGCTTCAGCGGACACCGCCTTGTTCCGCAAGACAAGCGGAAAGCTTTGAAGCAGGAATTGATGGCAGAGATAGTTAAGGCTTATGCAAGGGGCGTGCGCAATTTCTATTGTGGCATGGCACTCGGTTTTGACACGCTGGCGGCTACAGCCGCCCTTTCGCTGCAATGCGAGCTGCCTGACATGAAGGTGATAGCCGTAGTGCCGTTCCATGGACAGTCTGACCGTTGGACGGAGAATGACCGTGAGTTGTATAGGGACATCCTCGCCAATGTGGACGAAACGGTCGTGTTGAGCAGGTTCTATTATGACGGCTGTCTTTTAAGGCGGAATGACTACATGCTGGAGCGTTCATGCGGCGTGATTGCCTATTTTGACGGGCAACCCAAAGGCGGCACGTACTATACGTGCAAGAAGGCAAGGTCGCATGGACTGGACGTAATTAACTTGTATGACAGTGTATGAACAACAAAAGAAGAAATTATGAAGGACATTGCAGGCATCATTGTTGCCGCCATCGTATTCCGCGTTTTGTGGATTATCCTCAAGGCTATCATCGGCGGTGACAGGTGGAACGATTTTAGAAGAGACCGTTGAACGGACGATTATAAAATGCAAAAACGGATGGATATGGAAAAAGCATTATCTCAAATGAGCAAAGAGGAAAAGTTACAGGAGTTGGCGGACTACCTGCCGTGCCGCCATGAGCGGCAATACGTGTCGCGTTATATTCAGGCACTTCGGCAAGACGATTCGGAGCAGGTTTCGTGGTTTGAAAGTTTCGGTCAAAGCATCCGCCACGTCATGCTGAATGTCTCCACCTATGAACGTGGAAAGCTGTTCGGTTATGCGGACAAGCGCTTTGATGAATACGGATGGATAAGGGGAATGTTGCCCATTGTGGAGAATATAGAGCTTGACACCGCCAATGTAATACACATCGGCCAATCCGTGAACGGCCAGTATGCCGTTACTGTCAGCTGGGGCACAAGCAATGCGGGTGGAGGAAGCTATCCGTCTGTCTGGGATGAACCTATAGCGGATTATAAGGAAGCCGTGTCATGCGGCATCCGTATGCTGGAACAGCAGTACGCCAAAATGTCTTCCAAAGAGACAAGCCGGCTGATGGCCGGTCTTCGGGAGTTGAAACAAAAACATACCGGGCCGCAGCAACTGACATTGCTCTGAAGTATTGCCATATCATTGTGCTGTTGAACTAATCTCTGAAAACGGGGGCTCTGATAAATAAGCGAGTTCCCCGTTCTCCTTTACTCTATTCAACTCTTGTAGGACAATAAGATACTAATTTCCAATTTTTCCATAATAGTCCAAGTGGACATAAATCCTTTTCACTTGCTCTTGCCCATGGAGTCTTAAGACATTTATCAGGTGTTGGATTTAAGTTTTCTTCGGGATGTATATTGAAACTTCGTAAACACCACGGATATAGTGAACATTGAAAATTTCCATCATGGAGAATTTTATACATTTGATGTACAGATTTCATAATCTCAACACTCCATCCAACTTTTCCTTCAGGCTTGATGGTAAAGTAATCTTTCTGTTTGTTTTTCATCATTGGAGTTCCTAATGTATTTACAATTTCACTAAATAGTTTGCTGGAAGAAACAGGAGAATCTGCAATGATATCTAATAAATACGATGGTGTTTCTTTTCTCATTCTCAATGCGGTATCAATAACTAAATCTACCCATTCGTGATATGCCTTGTGTAACTCTGGATGCTCAGGGACCATAAAATAAGACTTTAATTTTTTTCTTATCTCATTAGCCATATTCTCAAAAAAACAAAAAACACTAATTCCATTATTAACCTTGGCTTTGTTTAGTTGAGAGTAAATATCTTGGGGCTTTATAGGATTGTATTTTTTCTCTTTGAATTGATAGAGCATTTTTACAAAAACAAAACCAGGATTCGAAAACATTAAGGAACAATCAGCCAAGGCTAATACATTTAATACATTTCGTCCAAAATCTGGGTATATTGCACTTGTAACCTTTTCTGCAGAAGAATATGGAAAGTCATAAGATTTTTCATATTCTACACAACAATACCGTTCCATTATATAGGCTATGCTCTCCTTTATTGCTGATGCCCCGAATGAGATATAATCATCCTCATTGGCTTGGAGGCAGATAGTCGTAATTTGAGGTAAATTTTGTTCTTCACCAAATTCTAATCCACATTCATCGAAAGATATTTTAATGTCTTCCAATGATTCAATATTGCTATCCCAATCTCCAAGTGTTAAATTCTGTACCTGCTCATTGAGTCTAATATTATCTTTGTTATCTTTATATATATATGGAACTTCAAACACTTGTTGTCCCTTTTCATATATATCATTGACAACACTTTGAATGTACTCTCCATAAACATAGCATGTAGTTAATCCATACGTGGTTGTTATATCTTGTAGGAAATGAATATATTCATGAAAAAAAAGAGAAAAATCTCTTTCGGATAGCTTATTTAAATCAATATCTCCATCAATTCTTAGATACATCTCAAAAAATGCAGGTATATATTCACCCCTATTTGTCTTTTGTCTATAATCCATATTACTTGAAATTGTTATTTATAATTATTGACATAAATGTTACATCAAAACGGAAAATCCTCCGTTGCCAATGGCAAGGACAGGCAATAATCCCTTACACTTTCTACATTCATGATTTCATGTCTTCCTCCTGTTTCTTTTGGCCAGCCAACAGCCTTCCTCATGCGAGTTGATGATGCCTACGGCTTGTAGATAGGCATAGATGACGGTGCTGCCCACAAATTTCATTCCCCTTTTCCGCAGGTCTTTTGATATGGCGTCGGACAACGGCGAGGTGGCAAGTCCTGTCTCATATACAATGTTACCATTGGTAAAGCCCCAGATGTAGCGGTCAAACGAACCGTATTCCGTTTGTATTTCCCGGAATATTCTTGCGTTGGTTACTGTAGCCTTAATCTTCAGCCGGTTACGGACAATGCCTTTGTCCTGCATCAACGACTGAAGCTTGTTTCCGTCATAGAGTTCTATTTTCCGGCAGTCGAAGCCGTCGAATGCCTTGCGGAACGCCTCCCGCTTGTTCAGGATGCACTCCCATGAAAGCCCGGCCTGGAAAGATTCAAGCAGGAGCATTTCAAAGAGTTTTCCGTCATCGTGAACCGGCACACCCCATTCATTATCGTGGTAGGCCACGTATGTCGGGTTAGCCATGTTGCACCAATGGCATCACCGTTTCCCCTGTTCACTTATGTCCATGTCTTTCATTACGCTATTCCTAAAAGTTCGATTTCAAACACGAGCGTGGAATTTGCCGGAATGCCGGGTTGGGCAAATTTACCGTAGCCCATCTCCGATGAAATGTAAACCTCCCACTTGTCACCCACGCACATCTGCTGCATGGCAACAATCCATCCCTCGATGAGGTCGCAAAGACGGAAGGCCGGCGGAACGCCGCCACAGCTGCTGTCAAACTGCCGTCCGTCAATCGTCCGTCCGGTATAGTGTGCGGTTACGATATTGTGCGGTGTAGGATGCCTGCCGTCGTTTTTCCCTTCTGCAAGAACTTTGTAGCAGATGCCCTTGGCAAGCTTTTTAACTCCTTCTTCCTGCGATTTTTGTATAAGCCAGTCTTTGTTGGCCTGCGCGTATTCTTTTTTGTTCATTACCTGTCTATATTTTCAGTTTCCAAAAAACGGTTGAATGTCTTGCCGTCCTTCGTCACTTTACCGAAGAACATTTTTTCAGGACGCACCCAATAGTCCTTTTCGCCATAGAGAGCCTGATAGACCACCATGCGCTCTTGAGTCTCGCTGTCAAAGGCAGTGTGGATAAAACGATACATTCCACCTTTGAAATGCAGGAAATATCGGTAGCCGTCTGTTGGTTTGTAGTATGTCATCAGCATTTTCTCAACTAATGGCACATACCATGTCATCACCTCCTGTTCCGTCGGGGTGTGTCCGCCCGGAAAGTGAAATGCCACGTTGTAATGCTCCATGAACAACGGTTCGTAGTGTGCCAGCGTGTCTTGCTCCCCGAACAGCCCCCAGACCTTGTCCTTGTAATAAGGACTGCAGCAATCGAACTGGCGGCATTCCAGTTCCGCAAATTCCTCTATCAGTCCGCTGTCAATGACAAACTCCATTTTACCGTCCTTTCTCGGCGATTTGTACCGGTGGTTTCCGATGCGTTCCTTGAGGAACTTCGTCATTTCAAAGTGCGGGTTGCCCAGTAAAGCCGGAATGCCTGCAACCGGCGCGAGCATCTGTGCAAGGAACGAGCCACAACTGTTTCCGACCAGCAAATCGGGATTTTCCTTGTCGCAGAGACGATGGACAAAATCGAGTGCTTCCAAAGGGTGCATGGGAAGGTCAGGTGTCATGACTTCTATCTTTCCGCCAAATGCCTGTTTCAGCGTCAGCGCAGGAACGCAACTGCCGGAAGCGAAGAAACCGTGAAGGAATAAAATCTTTTTCATTTCTTTTATTTCATAGCTGTTTTTCGCACAAGGAGGCCATACGACGGATAAATGCTTCCTCCGTAGGATGGTTGTCCTCAATAAAGATAATCATTTCGTCCAATGCTTCCTTGAATTGCCCAAGTAAATGGATGGCAGTCTGCATAAGTCCGTAGCTGTAGCCTTGTCCTTCCATGAGTGCGTACAATGCCTGTTCCTTTGCTGTCATGAGGCTTACATGTATTGGTTGATAACAGACATCAGGCCAGTCTTTGTCATGGCACCGCTCTGCCTCCAAAGAATCTGTCCTTTGCGGAAAAGCATCAGGGTCGGCACGGCCTGTATGCCATACTGTGCGGCGGTCTGTCCGTATTTGTCCACATCCACCTTGATGATGCGCACCTTGTCGCCGAGAGAGGCTTTCGCCTGTTCCAGTACGGGGTGCATCATTTTGCAAGGCTGGCACCAAGTGGCGAAGAAGTCCACCAGCACCAGTTTGTCTTCTGAAATCACATCGTTGAAAGTTTCCATTTGTTCATTCTGTTTTTAATTCTATGATTTTATAGGTATGTCCGGTTGCCGGAACAATCTTTCCCAGCAAATCGTCCATCCGTAATTTAAGCGTGGCCGTATTTACACACGGATGACATCCGAACCACTCGAAAGCCTGCAGCTCACGGTCTATCAACAGCAGCACGTTGCCCTTCCTGTCGTTAATCAGTCCCATAGGTGATACAGCTCCCGGATGCAGGCCGAGCATTTCGGTCATGTGACTTTCATCGGCAAAGGAAAGCCGGGCACAACCCAGCTCGGATGAAAGGAACTTTGTCTTGAAAATCTTTTTCCCCGGAAGCATGAGCAGGTAGAACTGTGTCTGCTGCCGGTTGCAGAGAAAAAGGTTCTTGCATGCAGGTACGCCAAGTTCTTTTTCCACTTCGGCACAATCATCCATAGTAAAAGCCGCCTTGTGTCGGACTGTTTCATATTCTATTCCAAGAGTGTCGAGGAAAAGGTATGTGCCCCTTTCCATTATTGTTTCCTCTTCCGCATAAGGCGGATGTCCGATATAATGTTCCATGTCCTCATTCAGTTTTGTATCTCTCCGTTGATGCGCTTCCTTACGATGGAATATGCCTTTTGGAACAAAGCTGACTGATCCATCGTATTCATCATTTCCTTAAACCGACTGACCGGAACGGTAAATGTCAGCTCATTTCCGGGAACCAACGGACGTGCCGACGGGTCGAGCAGGCCGATGAAACACCTGCGGCCTCCCGTCCGGTTCTCCTTGACCGCGAAGGTCACGATGCTGCAACAGCCCGAAGCGAAACGCGCGCATACCGCATCATCGTCGTTATTGTCATAAAACGTCCACGAACACAAGCCTGACAGCACGTCGGGCGTGGCGAAGAAAAGTATGCCCTCCATGTCATTAAGGCTTTCCAGCCTGTCCATGCGGATGAAGTTCAAGTAGGGCTTATCCGACAGGCGGATGTCCAGCCTCCCGATGTATTCCTTCGCCAGTTCCTTAGTCTGCTTGTAGTGTTCCGCTTCCGAGACGAACGCCGGCACACGTTCCGGCATGGGCGCAAAGGCGGTATATAACCGTCCGCCACCACACAGCACATTGTCCGCCGAGAGTGTCAACGGTTCGCCGTCACATACCTTGCGTATCGCGCCAATCATGCAACGTGGTATCTTCTTCACTTCCGTTACGGCCTTGTCACTGTAGCCGAAGGCGACGGGGAGAGGCACGCTTTCGCCGAAAGCCTCCCTGTATTTGGCGATAAATTCCTGTATGGTCATATCCAAAAATCCTTTATATTTGCTGTGTGTCATCCTTGCGCTTCTTCAACGGTCCCTGATGCGGTCCCCTGTTCAGCGTTACCCCGTGCTTGTTGAGTATGCGAAACACCGAACTGCGGCTCTTGAAACCGCTTACCTCCCAAATCTCGTCGATGGAATGCCCCTCGTCATACATGTGTACGATACATTCCTCCCTGTCGGCTCTCATCCTTCCGGCGTCGGTCTTCACCTGTTTCTGACTCATCCTGAGCCGCGCCACATGGGCGGAAGCCTTGCGCAGTGCGGCCGTTTCCTCCGGCAACGAGCCGAACATCTCCAACACGTCTTCTGTTCTCGTTTCAGGAAACAGTATGCCACGGGAGTCAATCCGGTCGTGAATGGAAATGACGCGCACCACCTTCACCCTACAGAGTTCCAGCAGTACGGCCAGTTCGCGCACCCCGCGCACGGCATTGCTGAATTTAGCCACCAACAACTCGTCGCCCCGACCGAGGCTTGCCATGAGCTGCTTCCATGCCGGGCGTTGCTTTTCCTGTCCGGACAGTTCCTCCACTACCTGTACGCAGCCGTATTCTTCCATCCAATGCCTGTCCGCATCGAAACCGTCATATTGCTCCGCATGGAAGATGTAACCTACTTTTGCCATATCCGATAAGCGTATTTGAATGATAACAACTGCAAAAGTACATGTTTTCTTCAAGAAACAATCATACTTGAATATTTCTTTAAGATTATTAAACTCGTAATTTCTCTTTCATTTCACTTGTTTGCATAACAAATCATACTTTCGAGTATGATTTATAATTATCGGTAAAGTTTGAACAAATATGCTTTCAATGACCTTTATATCACCTAAATTTGCGGCCAAAATCAAATCTTTCACCGCAATGAAACATAAAATTGAACTTAAAAGACTGGTCGGAACATATTTCTCCTGTATCATCCATTCATCCACAAAGACTGGAAACGGAAAATCATACTCGAAGATTACAAGCCTTATGTCCGCCGCTTGTGCCGTTGCGGCGTTCTCATTCCTATCGGTATCATGCTCACAGGAAAACACCGTGCCGCATTTTGAGACATCCGGTGAAGCCGTCACTGCCTATCGAGAATATCTGTCCGATGTGCAGAAAACAAAGAGCATGGAATGGGATGACCTTGCGGCTTCCTTAGCTTCGTGGCAGGAACTCCGCGATTCAGTATCGGCAGCCTTACAACGCGACACCGTCCGGCAGGCTCACGGTTATCCTGAAGAGACATTCCGCGCCGTCCATAACTCCATTGCCGCTGAATACCAAAGGCTGGCCTTGACAACCCCAAGAACGTACAGGGAGGTGCTTTACCTGAAAGAACAAGGAATGCCGACGGCAAGGCGTGAGGAACTGCAACGGCAATCGGAAAAGCTGCAACCTTTCTTTGCATCGCTTGATACCATACCTTTATATAAAGATACCCCCGAAAAGGCATTGGAGCGTTACGACCACTTCCTGTCGGCCACGCTGGAAAACGGCATCGCGGACAAAAGGCAGTTCCTTGACTACCTCAGGAACGAGGATGTGCTGTTCCGTTCCTATCTGACCCGTCTTCCCGAACTGGCAGGCACGTCCATGTCAGGAATCACGGAAAAGACGGAAAAATGCTGCCTGCTGGCCATACAGTCGGCAGGAAAGCCCGACTTTCCAGTAGAGGAAGCCGTGCAATACCTGACCCTGCGGACCAACCGCCGTCTGTTGCAGAACGCTACAGCCTGCATGAAAGATATTGGGCACGGCAGGCTGAAATCACCGGAACAGGCGCAGGCATACCTGTGGATGATGATGCAGCCCCTTATGGGAATGGACGGCGGACGCATTGCGTTACTCACGCCGGAACAGAGGGAAGCCCTCTATAAGCTGGCGGACAATATGCCGGCAGCCATCGGCCGTCTTTGTGACGTTCTCGGTTATGACAAGGAGCGTCTGGAAGGAATGCCAATGCTGCTGTTGAAAATCCATCTTTCCACACTCTGACACAGACGCTATCCAATAAATGTTCCATTATATGCTGCAAAAATTTCTTGATGATTTCATGGCTTTCGTACCGCTTCGTTTTCCCAACCTGTTGGACGCGGGGACAATGGAAAGCCCGTTGGTGTATGACGACTACATCCTGCTGACCTTTCCCGTTTCCGGCAAGTGTACGCTGGAAGAAGTGATGAACATGTTGGAAGACGACATGGAAATGGTCCTGCTTTACCACCACGTCCCCTCCTATGCCACGGTATTTGGCCACAGTACCTGTGCCTACTCCAATCCCTCGTTCGGCCACATGTTCAAAATCAACGCGCGCACCGACGGCGACGGACTGGTGAGGAACGTCCAGGTGACGCTGTTCGATTCGCTCGAACAGATGTGCGGTGAGGTATGCAACGACCTGGCCCTCCATGACAGGAGCGGACATTACAAGTACCGTAAGGACAAGGCAGACGTGTTGCTAGACTTCCTTTAATGCCCGTACAAAAAACTTTTTTATGCGTACAATTATGGTCTGGAAAATGATTCAACTATTATTCCCCGCATTTATGGTTCTTCTGCCGTTGTTCTTGTACAGAAAGAGTGGCAGGAGGATGTCTCGTTTCTACCTGGTGATGGTCAGTGTGGAGAATGCCCGCAAGTTCTATGCGCAACTGTTGGTGGTGTTCCTGCTGCTGTTCCATTTTGTGCATGTAAGCGGCAACCAGGGAGAATACGGCGTTCTGCTTTCCACCGTATTGTCCGTCCTACTGTGCCCGTTCAGGCGTGCCGACAGGTGGTTGCACCGCATTCACGAGAACCGGAGAGATTTCACGTTTGTGGCACTCGCGGCACTGGCTGCAGCGTTCATTCCCCATCTGTACACGATGGCGGTTACCGCAGGGCTTATTCTTTTGGCGGCCCTGTTTTATCCTTCCCATACGGTTTTGAGCGGATGGAAGGATGAAAAAACACGGGAACATTGGAGGAAACACCCGGAAGTGTTGCCCGGCTATTATTATTGACCCCGATGCTCATTGCTTACGGCAGACGGACATGACACCCGTACATTTTAATGACTAACAAGAAAAACAACAAGACGATGAAAGACAAACCTACATTATCCGCTTGTATTCCGGCAGGCAAGCCGGTATTGGATTACCTCAAGGAGAAGTCCGGCGAACGGCACACCAAGCTGGAAGCCTATTGTGACCTGCTGGACAAGGCTTCGGCAGGCTATGTTTCCGACGCGCTGAAAAAACTGGACGTGGAATTGCAGCCCGGCCAATTTGCCGTGACGATTACCGACCTTGCCGGATGCTGGCATTGGCACCGCGCCACCGTCCGCTCGTTCCTGAACGGACTGGAAGATCTCGGACAAATCAGGAAGTCCTCCCTGACCCGCAGCTACATCATTACGATGGCAGAAACCATCCCCGATGGAAATGAAGCCGGAAAGAACAAAGGAAAAACAATCAATCCCATTATTGACAAGGTGGATACCGCATTGTCCGAATGGGTATTCGGCCGGTTATCCGGCGAGGAATGCGGCCGGGCCTGCCAACGTCTGACCGATACGGAAACACCGACCGATACCAACCAAGGCACAGATGATCTTCCGGAAGACAGAAAGGCGGCTTATGCGGAAAACTGCCGGGCAATCATGGAAAGCATGGCCTTGGCCTCCGTCCGCCGCGTCCTGCATAAGTACCGCTTAGGTTCAACCGCTTCCTTGGCCGGTTTTTTCAATGACGTGCTTGCAGAGGACTGGACATTGATGCCCGAGGCCATGGAAACGCTTGCGGAGCTGGTAATCGACGGGGAATCGGAATCCCTGGAACTGGAAGACAAACAGACAAAAGAAACGTTCCATGCCCTTTGCAAGCCGTTCAAGACGCTTCTTGCAGGCCGTATGGAAGCAGGGAACGGCAACAAATAACGTGAAACTCCGGACAACCGCCTTTTTCAAGGCCTAATCCGTCCCTTAAAGGCTTGCCGGTGGAATGGCGCGACGGGCTCGCCCGCCTGCCACGAACAAAGGGAAGTGGGTAGCCTAATACCCCGTGCGCCTACGGCGACGGGAGAGGCTGTCCGACGGGGCAGCAAGCTGGGACAGTGCGGTTGTCCGCAAAACAGGTACAGACAATATGGCAGGAAACGCTAAACAGGTGATGGACATCCGCCCGTCGGCGGGCATCACGACCGCCCAGAGCGACGAACACCAGCGCAGATGGACGAAGGAAGGCTGGGAACACGCCGTCAGCAAGGGCAATTATGACCCCACGCGCGAACACCTGAACTTTGAAATTGTCAAAGGCGGCAAGGTGCAGGCCGTGGACAAAACGAAAAGCATCCCGGAGCGGATGGCGGAGAACTTGCGAAGCCGCGGCATCCGTGACAGGAACGAGGGGCTGGCGGAACCCAAGTACCGCACCGTCGCCAATTTTATCTTTGGCGGCTCGCAATCCCGTATGCGTGAACTGGCCTTCGGAGACCAGAAGGTGGACTTTGACAAAGGCGCGGACAATTCATCGGTCAAAAGAAAGCCGGAGATTGAGAAATGGGCGCAGGACATCTACGCTTTCGTGTCCGGCAAGTTCGGTGAGGAAAACATCGTCGGTTTCTATGTACACCTGGATGAATTGAATCCGCACATACACTGCACCCTCCTGCCAATCAAGGACGGCGAGTTCGCCTACAAGAAAATCTTTTCCGGCAAGGACATGTACGAGGGCAGCAGACGTTTCCGGGAGCTTCACAACGAACTGGCCGCGATAAACCGGAAATGGGAACTTCACCGTGGTAGCGATGTCGCCGTCACCGGAGCCAGACACCGCTCCACCGAGGAATACCGCCGACACCTCAATGAGGAATGCACTTCCATCGAGGAGCAGATAGAGCAGCACCGGAAGGCTTTGTCGGACCTCCGCGTGGAGATACGCCTGGCAGAGCGCAGGGTGAAAGGCTTGAACACGATGGTGGAGAACCTGAAGAAGGAGAAGGCGGAGAAAGAGGCGCAACTGGCGGCATACCGCCGTGAACTGCAGTCGCAAAGCGGCGACGCCATGGCCTTTTCCGCAGAAATATCCCGGTTGGAAAAGGAGCTCACGGTTGTCCGGGACAAACTGGCGGACAAGCAGGAAAAGCTGGAAGCCGCCGACCGGCAACTGGCCTTGCTCCAGAAGGATATGGATGCCATACAAAGCCGCACGGGGGAACTGCGCGAGGAAGCCTACCGGTACTCCCGTGACATCCACGCGAAGGTGGACAGCCTGTTAAAGGATGTGCTGGTGGAGCGTCTGGTCGGCGAACACCGGGAATTGATGGCACGGTTCGGCGCGGAAGCGTGCGGTGCCTTTGACGGAACGCTCATGCAGAGCATTTCCGAGCAGGGCGCGGAAGTCCTCCATTGCGCCACGCTGCTGTTCCTCGGTTATGTGGATGCCGCCACCACTTTTGCCGAAGGCCAGGGTGGCGGTGATGGAGGAAACGGCCTGAAATGGGGGCGTGACGATGACGAGGACGACCGCCGCTGGGCTTACCGTTGTATGATGATGGCGCAGCGCATGATGCGTCCGGCCACCGGCAAGAAGCCCAAACGCTGACCTCCATTTTTAATCTTATCCATTTGTATATTCACCAATTAATGTTGAACATTATGACAAAGAGATTCATTTTCATTTTTGCGGCATTCTGTTCCTTGTGGGCAAGGGCTGTTGCCAGACCAGTGCCTACAGATTCAATAGGAAACAGCGGCTATCAATATTCCATGGAAAAAGTGCAATCCGTCACCACGCCGTCGTATTTGGACGGTGTGCTGGTGGCTTCCCCGTGGACGGCCAACTGGTTCGTCGGCGTGTCGGGAGGGGCTTCCGCCTTCCTGGGAAATCCTCTCGGCTGCGAGGACTTGTTCGGCCGCCTGCAGCCTTCATGGGCTGTCAATGTCGGAAAATGGTTCACCCCTCACATCGGGAGCCGTATCGGCTGGCAGGGCGGCAAGTTCAAGGACGGTGCATTGGACACGAGGAATTTCCACCATTACCATGCGGACTTGCTCTGGAGCCTTTTGGGCGAGCAGCGGAAAGACGGCACTCCTGCGGAGTGGAGTCTTGTTCCCTACGTGGGCATGGGCCTGTTGCACCACAAGGACAACGGACAAAAACAGTTCTCCTTATCCTACGGCATACAAGGCCGTTATCGGATTACCGGGCGGCTGGCTGCCACCCTGGAGCTTGGCGGATGCACCACGTTCCGGGAATTTGACGGATATGGGAAGATTGGCAAATGGGGTGACAGGTTCCTGACGCTTTCAGCCGGGTTGTCCGTCACTATCGGAAAGACGGGCTGGAAACGCGTGGTGGACGCAAGGCCGTATGTTTGCCGGAACGAATGGCTCGTGAGGCGGTCGGAAGCGTTGGCCGGTGCCAACCGCCGCTACGCAAGCCGTCATGAGAAAGACGGCAGGATTATCCGTGAGTTACGCAAGATACTGGAGCTGGAAGGCTTGCTTGACAAATACGGATGGGCTGCGGACAGCCTGTATAACTATGACACGGGCAATCCCGGAAACGATTACAGCGGTTTGAACTCCCTAATGGCCCGGTTAAGGAACAGGCATTGGAACGGAATGGACCCGTTGGCCTCGCCGACCGATACGCTCAGGACCAAAGGTGATACAGACACGTTGCATAGCCATGACATTAAAGGCTTGTATGACAGCACGGCTATGGCAAATGCTCACAAACAGGCGGATGCCCGGCTGGCGAAATATACAGCCAGCGGACACATTGGCATTCCAATCTATTTTTTCTTTGAACTGGGAACAACAAAGCTGACCGAACCGGCACAAGGAATCAACCTTGATGCGCTGGCGCGTGTCATCACCGGCCATGGCCTGTATGTGACCGTTACGGGAGCGGCGGACAGCATGACCGGAACGGTGGAAATCAACGACCGCCTCGGCATGGCAAGGGCGGAATACATCGCCTGGGAACTTGTCCGTCGGGGTGTCGCACCGGACAGGATTGAAAAGGCGGACATAGGTGGCATTTCCGATTACACTCCTTTGGAAGGCAACCGACATACGCAGGTGCGCCTGTTTATCCCACGATAATTGTCGCAGCCATATACATTTTCTTTTGCTTTTGAAACCGGTGGGCTTGTCCGTGACGGACAGGCTCACCTTTTTTTGTTCCTTCCCTTTTACCGATGCAGGATTTGTAGGTTTTCCTGCATAAGTGACGTTCTGTAAAAATTCGTGGAAAAATTTTGGCCATTATCAAAAAATGACAGAAATGTCATTTTTCGTCAATATCCACTTATATCCCCCCTATACCCATCATCTCACCTTTTCCATGTCAAAAAGTTGACAGATATGTCACTTTTTTCACCCGGCCGTTTTAAGCGTCCATCCTACGGTTATACAAGCGTTTATTCCGGCTTCTTTCGCATTCACATGGCCGGCCACGGATTATTTTTCCGCAAAAGTAACGGGCTGCGTCCAATCAGCAAATCCGGTTTCGCCAAAGGTGCCTGCCGGAAATCTTCCTTTGCGCGCAAAGCGTATTTCCGCCGTCAGATTTGCCTTTATGTCCTTTGGCCCTTTGATTGGGCAGAAAAATAACCCCGTTGCAGGCCGTGAAAATGGCTACATTAGGGAAATAAAAGAAATTCAATCATCAACAATTAAAAACAAAAACTTATGGGAACTAAAGACATTCAGACCGTAGCAGAGAGAAACATCGTATCGTTGGCATTGGCAGACATCCGTCCGGGCGGTTTCAACCCACGCAAGCATTTTGACGAGGAAAGTCTCGGCGAGCTTGCGGACAGCATCCGTCAGCAGGGTGTCCTGCAGCCTATCGGAGTGCGTCCTATCGCGGACACCGGCCTGTTTGAGATTGTGTTCGGCGAGCGCAGATACCGTGCGTCAGTCATGGCAGGAACGGATGAAATTCCGGCGGTAGTCCTTGACATCACGGATGACGCAGCCGTGGAAATGGCCATAACGGAAAACCTCCAGCGCAAGGATGTTACCCCTATGGAGGAAGCCAGAGCCTATCAGAAGTTGCTGGAGGGCGGGCGTTATGACGTTCAGTCTTTGGCTGTGCAGTTCGGCAAGTCGGAGGATTACATCCGCACACGCCTTAAATTTACGGCATTGATACCCGAAATCGCCGAATTGCTGGAAACGGACGAGCTGTCTGTCAGCGTGGCAAGTGAAATCTGCCGTTACGGAGAGGACATCCAGCAAGAGGTGTATGACCGTCATTTGAAAGAGGGCGTATATGGCAGTTGGCGAGGACTGAAAGCATCCGAGGTGGCCAGGAACATCGAGCGTGACTTCACCACCGACCTGCGTCATTATCTGTTCGACAAGACCACATGCGCCACCTGTCCGTTCAACACCAATAACATGAGCCTGTTCCACGAGGAGGGATGCGGAAATTGCGCCAAGCGGAGTTGCCTTGAGGAAAAGAACGTGTCGTTTTTGGTGGAAAAGGCAGTGCAAATCATGGAGCGGCAGCCGACCGTCATCCTTTGCCGTGACGCATATAACGGTAATGACAAAGCCGTGGAGCGTCTTGTGGGCATGGGGTATGTGGTAGAAAACCTGCAAGGCTACCTGCCAATTTATCCCAAACGCCCCGAAGAGCCACAGACGGACGAATATGACACCCAGGAGGATTACGAGCAGGCTTGCAAGGATTACGGGCAAGACATGTCCGTTTACAACGAGAGGTGTGAGGAAATAAACAGCAAGGCCGATACAGGAGAAATCATGTTTTATGCGAGGATAGAACGGAACGACATCACCCTGTGCTATAAAAAAGCGGAACAAAATGACGGCATGGACGGACAACCGATGTCACCCATTGAGAAATTGGAGAAGCAGGACAGGCGCAACAAGGAGATAGCCCTTGAAAAGACAGTGGAGGACACGAAGAAACGCATTCTGGAAGCCGACATTACGGAAACCAAGTTTGGCGCGGACGAGGACAGGATGATTTATTTCTTTATGTTGGCCGACCTCCGTAAGGAACATTATCAGACGCTCGGCATTGACGCAGAAGTTCCATACCTCACGGATGAGGAGAAAATGAACTTCATCGCTAACCTCACGGCCAAAGCGAAAGCCGTCATCCGCAGGGATTTTCTGATTGCAAGGTTCAAGGACGCACGTGGCGGCAACGCCGTGGCATCCCTGTTGCTTGACTTCGCAAGGAAGCACATGCCCGACACATTGGCCGACATCAAGAGCGGGTATGACGAAGTGTATGAGAAGCGTCACCAACGCATCGAGGAAAAGAAAGCGGCCTTGCTGGCCAAGGAAGCGGAAGAGGCAGAAGAACTGCAGCAATCCGGGGAACGGCCACAATCAGAAGAGGCGGCATGATGTGAAATCCAAGGAGGCAGGGCGGAGAAATCCGTCCTGCTTTCCGTTTCGGCAAGCTCCGACCCCATACGCCCTGTTTCCACGGAATTACAGAACCGTTTACGGATAAGGCTGCTGACCTTTTGTCGTGCGGGTCATTTTCACTTATAGACAGCCTTCCCGAGCGAAAGCTCTCACCCTTTTATACCATTCCGTTCCTCTCTTTATACCATCCCCCTTATATCCCTTTTATACCGTTTGGATCTTCCTCCCTTATTTCGCATCCGCCCACGCCACGGCCTTGATTTTCCCGTGCAAAGCTACTGCCCGTCCATGCCATCAAGTACCGTCCTCGGACTAATCCGTTGAAATCTGACGGCAGCCTTCCGCAAAAAAATATTTTGGGTATTCCGTAAGATTTGACCGGATTTCCTTGTCTTGCATTTCCTTTCCGCAGTCTGTCCGGCACGTAAAATCAAATCCCGATGACGGAGCCGGAAAAGCTCCAATCAAAGGGAAAATAAAAATCATTAAAAACTTAAATGTTATGGCAGTACAAAACAAAATCATGCACGAGGCGGAAGCCTATCTTCGTAATCCTGAAAATCCTACAAGGCTTTGTGTGCAGATTGGCGGAAAACGCCGTCACCTGTTTATCAACAGGGATGAAGGCGGAATTGGCATATTGGCTATCGGGAAGCGCAAACGTGGATTTGTTTTCAATGATTGGCAATCCATTGAAAAGATTTTCTACCCGGTTCCGGTCAGTGAGGAAGAACTCAACCGCAAACTGGTGTTGAAATACCAGCGTCTGGCCCAATCAGCTTCGTTTACCAATGACTGGCTGGCAGGCATAGCCAAGGCAGACCCGGCCAAGTCGCTTTATGAAAACCATGTCACTACAGGAACGCGGATAGACGGGAAGTGTATCAGGCTTTCCACCATAGAGAAGTATTGCGGCAGTGCAATCATGTCGATGTTTAAGTCCGCACTGAAAAATTGCAGGAAATTCACCACCTCCCGTTTTGATTTTTGCGGCTATGACGGTACGCTTTGGTGTGAGCCGAAAGGCGATGGCAAGGTCACAGCCGGCTTCTGCAAGGAATACAGGGGGTATGGCAACGGCTATTATTACCTGTTAATCAACGATGACACTTTCATTGGTTATGATGTGGATTGATGTTAAATACTTAAAACAGAAATGTTTATGTTTGAAAATGACGATTATACGGATTTTCCGGAGTATGGCAGGCATTGTTACCTGACAATCCCATGGAGAGGCTACCGCAGTGCGACCATTGTCGGCAGGACGGACAAAGGATTTGTCGTACAGGTCAGCAGCGGTGCAGAAATGGATGTTTATCCCGATGAAATAGAATTAGACTGAATGTTTGATTAAATCCCTCCGACTTGTCAATAAGCCGGAGGGTATCAAACCTTCATCCCGACAGCTTCCGATTATTCGGAAACAGAGATGTTCTTCGTGGAGTTGCTGCCTTTGTAAGTTCTTATGGCTGTATATCCAGAGCTACCCAGTATGCCTTGACCTGCCAATCCTTTTATATGCTTATAAGAGTTTCCTTCCTTTTTAAGGTTCATCTCATTCCGTTTTTATATTTCATTTTTCCTTTTATATCCACTTTATTCCATCCTTATTTCGCATCCGCCACGCCATCGTCCTTGATTTTCCGGTGCAAAGCTACTGCCCGTCCATGCCGTCAAGTACCGTCCTCGGACTAATCCGTTAAAATCTGACGACAGCCTTCCACAAAAGCACACTTTTGGGTATTCCGTAAGATTTGACCGGATTTCCTTGCCTTGCATTTCCCTTTCCGCAGTCTGCTGGGCACATAAAATCAAATCCCGATGGCGGAGCCGGAAAAGCTCCAAACAAAGGGATAAAAAACAACTAAAATCATTACAATTATGCACGGAAAGATTTTTCAAATCACTACAGTAAAGGTGGACGAGGATTGCCGCCTTACGGAGAACACCATTGAACAGGGTGACGGCACGAATTACGATTATTGTTCGGAGATTGACGATGAGGAACGGCTGGAATGTATTTTCTATCTGGTGAATGAAATCCTGCCTGCCGGTATGTTCGAGCTGGTTTCAGAAGACGTGCTTCGTTATAACGGAGGCATTGAAGAATGGACAGAAAAGTTTATCGGCAATATCCGCCTGAAAATGGAAGCAATCACCGCCGAGAACGCATACAAGTCCGTAGGCCCTGTATATCAGCTTGAAAAGGAATTGAGGAACCCGTTGCATACGGACTGTCAGTTCCATATGGACGAAGGAGGCTTGCAAAGCTATGCGGAAGAGTCTTATGAGTTCATGTGCGCCGTCAGCAGCATGAAGCCCGGCACATTGCTTTATATAGGTGGTGTCATTGATTATCATTTTTGATAATTCGGCAAATCGGAAAAAGATTGGAAAAGCGGTGTAAACAACCGCTTTCCAAACTTTGGAATATAAATGAAACTTAAAACAAAGAAGATTATGGATTACAGTCAGATTTCAGAGAAAGACAAACAGTTTGTGGACGGTTTTTCCCGTTTCGTAAACGGCGGGATGTGTTCGGCAAAGGAAACAGGCAGGGCATTGGCTGCCGACCACCGTTACTTGGTGAATGAAAAAGGCAAGGTCATGTTCTACTTTATGGAGGCACTGGCCGCCGACTGGCGCAAAGGGCGTTATGACCAGCGTAACGAATGGGCCTGCAGGCTGGCCGCTGTGGCAATGGACGCATTGGAGGCACAAGGACTTTATTATAAAACACTTGAAAATGAGGCTTATTAAAAGGACAAGACGATGAAAGACAGACTGATTACACCACGGCTGGCGGAAAGATTCAAGGACTATCCGCTGTATTCACAGGAAGGTAAAGGCAAGGAGGCCGTTTGCGTATGCGTGTTCTTTATCGGCCACATCCGCTGGTATGTGCTGGAGGGGCAAAAGGTACACGATGATTTCACGCTTTTTGCCATTGTGGCCGGCCTGCAGGAAACGGAGTACGGTTATGTCTCCGTGCACGAAATGGAAATCATCGAGGTGAAGCGGAATGGGATAATCTTCAGGATAACCGAGCTTCCCGGTTACGTTCCATGCCCGCTGAAAGACATCAGGGACAAGGAGCTGCAAGATTTCCTTTCAGGACTATATGATACAAACAAGAAAATATGACTATGACACAGGAAAAGATTATCGCCATTGCGGAAGAAAACGGATGGCAGGTTCATATCGCGGGCAGTGGAAATGACGACAAGGTGATACTTGAATTTTCAAAGTTCACCCCTTACGGGCAGGATTTCAATTTCCAGGCAGGGATGGAGAGGGGCGACATTCAGACGCTCATTGACGGCATCATTTATTTTGTGGACGGCTTTGACCCCGACAGCGAGGCATACCTCTGGCTGGGGCCGGACGGCCATGGGAAGAACGGAGCACCATACAACATGAAGGACATCGTGGAGGATATGGAAGCTGCCGGAGACATGGTATTGGACTTATGCGTCGCCTATCAGGAGGCCAACGATGACGAGGAAGAGCAATAAGTAATAAAAAGGTAACGGGGAGGCCGACCACCTCCCCATAAATAAAGACATTATTATGGATGAAAACAAATACCTTCACCGGCTTTGCCGGAACATCATCAGCGGACGTTTCAACTGGCGTAAGTATTGTACGCCGCAAAGTTATTTCGGACTTAACCTGTGCGTGCAGCCGCTGTTCTGCTCATACGGACAAATCGGCTACAGCGTCCATTTCCCGTATGCCGTCCGTCCGATGCCTGATTTGGAATACGATTGGGAAATGGGCAAGCTCTTGATTGACGAGGTAGGCTGGAAAAAATATCTTTCCGATAATGGGGATTAGCCAACCGGGCTGTTATTAACGGGAAATCCGGGTGGATATTATTTCCACTCGGATTTAGCCTGTTATTTTTCGTATAGCAGGAGGAACTCCACTTTCCGCCTCAGTTCTATGGAGGGTATGACTTTCCCATTCCAACATCGGAAAGTTACATATTCCTTATATATGTTCCTGTCGCCTCTCTTCAGCTTGCTCACCAGCCTGCTCTGCGGTATCTTGCCATAGCCGAGCAAACGGGCAGCCCCGACATTATAAGCAAGGGTGGCAAGAAGAATACTGTCACGGCCAAAGCCCCTGAATACGGCACAAAGCCCCTGCAAATCTTTTCGTAGGAGCGCGTCTGCCTTTCTTTCAGACATCCGCCATGATAACTTTTCGCCATGTTTTAACCGGTGTCCGTAGCCTACATAAGGATAGTTGGAAGGCCCGTGTAGCCTTTCGAACCATTTGATGGCCGTGACAGCCAGTTCAAACTTGGAAACGGTCTGCGCACGGATTGACAGGCAACCTGATATGAACATCAGCAGGATTAAATATCGGTATGTCATGATTTATGTTATTTTTTTTCTTAGTTTTGTCAACGACGGAAGCCTCCTCTTTCAAGTTCTATATCCTCCTTTTCCCTGTTTTCGTAGTCCGGCATTTCCGAAAGTTTTTCATACGCATTCTGCAGGTTATCATCAAGGCTGCGGTCGTATGCGTAGGGAAAACTGTGCAGGACGGCCAGCCCGGCATTGGTGGCGCTGCCCACATCCAGTCTGTCCGTTCCCCTGTTGTAGCGGATGTGCAGCACATCCCCGTTCTCCATCTCAAATGCAGGCATACGGCGGCCGGCCATTTCATCAAACTGTCCTTCCGCCATATCCCTTGCCAACTCTTTCACATCTTCGCTGGCCCGGTTGGTGCCGTTGCGCCGGATGTGGTCACGCACTTCCTCTTCCGTGAACTTGAGCATCACCTCGTATGTGCCGCCCACACTGCCGTTGTACACGACGGCGAAGTCCTTGTCCTCGACGAGCAGGTCATCACCCCTGTTCTGAAGCGGCGAGCGGAAAGTGTATTTCTCGTCCATGCCGTTACCGTCGTAATACTCCCTGGCCAGTTTCAGGAGACCGTCATAGTCGCCTTTGTCCTTGAGGGCGTCAAGCCGGAAAGTGTCATCGGTGGACTGCAGGTAGGCTACGGAGGAATAGAACACCTTTCCCTCTTCCTGCCCGTCTTGCTTTTCCTTAGCGGCCTGTTCCATCTCCTGCGCGATACGGTCAATGTGCCGGGTTATCATGGAGGCGGCCTTTTTCACGTCCAGCAAGGTGGTCTTGATGAACTGCGGTGATTCTTTCAGACTGCCGAGCCATGATTTCAGGTAAGCCGCGCTGTCCTCCTTCAGGTGCCGGCTCATGCCGTACCGTTGCGCCACCAAGGCACTGCCCAGTTCCGCCACCAGTTCCTCGCGGGCGTAATCGGCCGAGCCGAAAGCGGCGGGCTTGATGCGTCCGAGGCGGCTTTCTGCTCCCGTACTGTGGGTCATCTCATGCAGCAGCGTACCGTAAAAAGACTCGCCGTCCTTGAACTGCGCCTTTTCAGGCACGACAATCTCATCCTTGCTAATGGAATAATACGCTCTGTCCTGATACTTTGGAGTAATGGGGCACACCCACAGGTCTTCGCTTATCATCCGGTCCATCGGACCGAAGCTGAACTGCGGTTCTGTCTGTTCAGGCTTCCTTTGCCCGCTCTCTTCCGCCAGTCTGCCGTAGAGTTCAGGGCGGCTTTCCTTCAGATTGGTCTGGTCTATGTTAAACACCCTGAAAACCTGCGTTTTAGGATATACATTATACTGCTTCTTTTCCTCATCGCTCAGCTTCTTGTAATCCTCGTACTTGATTTTTTCCTTGGTCTCCTTGTCGATGCACGTGAAGGTTGTGAGCATCACGGGAAAAGACTTCTCCCCGCGCAGGACGGACACCCTCGGCAGGGGATTGCCTTCCTTGTCCGTCTTGCCGTTCATGCGCATTACCGCATCGAACGTGCAGAAACGGGGTATCCTGTACCCTTGATCCTCGCAGTGCATGAGCAACATCAGGGCGTTGAGTCCGTTATACTCCCGTCCGGCCATGTTCTTCGGCCATGTGAGCGTGCCATCCGTAAACCAAGGCTTCCTCCAGTCCTTGCTTATTTCCTCGATTTTCCGTATCATCATTTCTGAAAACAGGATCAGGGCCTTGTCCTCACTGCCCGGACCGTCCGGATTATTTTTCCTGTACCCCATAAGCGTCAGTTATTTGCCGGATAAGGCGGTTTGACATACTCGGCCATTTCGTCCACGCGGCATGACAGGCTCAGGCTGTCATTGTAGGCGGACAGTTCCAGCTCACCCTTGACTTCCGCCCTCGTACCGGGCTGCAGCCATGCCTCGCGCTTCCGGTCGAAACAGAAGAAGCGCACCCAGATATAGGTAAAGCCGTCGCCTATCTTCTCGGCGCTGAAGGCGGAGAACCGGATATAATCCTTGCCGTTCTTGTCCTTGCACTCTTCCACGGACTTGCCGATTTTTCCACGGAACTCCATCTGCCCCTTGATGAAATCCTTGTCTTCCGTGGTGGCAAAGTTCACGCCCGAGGCGGAGAGGTTGAAATACATCCGCTCTTCACGTTTCTTCAGGACGAGCGTACCGGCCACTTCCAGCCTTGTCCCCAGACGGTAAGCCGCCAGGTCCGTGTCGTTGCCGTCCTTGGCCACGCTCACCTCGATGGTCTTGTTGATGCCGTTTCTGGCCGGGATTACCACGTTCAGGGCAAAGCTCACGAACGGCTTGCCCGCCTTGTCCGTGCGCACCGCCGCTTCCCTGCTGACGGTTCCGCACACTGTCACATTGCATTTGATCATACGTCTTTAATTAAAATGATGTTTTGCCGAACCCTTGATGTGTGTGATGGATGGAGAACGTTGAATACTGACGGTCAGTCGTCATAGTTCGGCGCCCGTATCATCTCATAGACAATCCAGACGGTTATGGCTGCCTGTATGCCAAAATAGACCAACGTACCCGTCCTGCCGAACAGGAGCAGGCATACCGTTATGTGAAGTGCCAGTACCGACAAGGCCAACACTCCTTGTGCCAGATATAAAACCAGTCCTTTCATATTGTCTTTCCCTTATTTCCGTTGCAGGCTTTCTGCGCGTTCCTGTCCCTCGCTCATTCCCAGTTCATAGTTCTGCGCGGCCTGTCGGCTCAGCACGATTCCGTTCACCATCCCTGCCACACGCATCCGTTTGGCTTCGTCGGACAAGTTCCCATCGGCCAGCACCAGTGAGAGGCGGTTCATCTCAGCGGCGGTCAGTTCGTGTCGGACCGTCACGATGCCGTTATCCGCCAGGAGGACGGCCTTCCCGTTGCCTTCCATGCCTACCGTACAGCTTTTCATGCCGGGTACAAGGGCGGTCAGGTCCGCCTGTTTCCGGTTCGCGTATTCCGATACCAATGCTTTCCGTTCCTCTTCGGCCTTGCCGTCTATCTGCACGGCCAGCAGCATCAGCGAGGTGTAGGCGTTCATGGCCATTTCCATTACCGGGTCTGCGCCGGTGACGCCCACGCCGCTGTCTTCCGAGGAGAGCAGTTTCTTCATCCATTCCTCCGTGGACAACGGACGGCCGGTGTCCGGCGTTTCCGGCTTGTATTTGGCCAGCAGGTCATTCCCGTCATGCAAGGCCTGCAGGCGGATGCCGCCTTTCTGCGCGATGTCCGCCAGGTAAGCTGCCGGGTCGATGTGCCTTTCCGTACCCTCCTTGTCAATGTCCTTGACCTCGAAATGCAGGTGCTCGCCCGTGGTGCGGGTGCCGGTGTTTCCCGACACACCGAGCTTTTGGCCTGCCTGCACCGTGTCGCCTTTCTTCACGGCGATACTGTCCAGGTGCATATAGGTGACCTGCAGCCTTCCTCCGCCTTCCCGTGCGTACTCGACGGTGACGGACTTTCCTTCGGCGGTTTGGGCATTGTGGTTTACGCCGACCACTTTCCCGTCCGCCTCAGTGGCCAGCACGTCGTCATGATCCGTGCGGATGTCGATGCCCTTGTGCATCTGTTGCCTGGTTTTGTCCATCGGGTCGGTACGCATCCCGAAAGGCGAGGTGACGAACAGGTACTCCTCCCTGCTGACAGGAAATGAATACTCTTTCCGGCTCTCCGTGTTTCTCGGATTGCCCTCCACACCGAAAGACTTGCCTTGCGCTTTCATCTCCTGCATCACCATCCGGTCATATTCCTGTAGCCCGTTCCGTTCGATAATCTGCTGTAGTTTGGCGGCATACCCTCCGTTCGTGGCATATCCGGCCCGTTCGATGCCTTCCGCCCATCCCTTATAGTCATCGGGCGGCAAGGTGAAGCACCTGGCGTAACGTCCGTTCTCTTTCAGGAACTGTGAATGATGCTCGTAGCTGTCGCCTACGGAATCATACCTGCAGAATTTTTCGTTTGGCCTGTCGTCCGTATATACCAGGTAGCCGCCACCGTCCTCCAGCCATGCGGACGTAGCCTTGATACCGAAATGGTTGTTCCCTTTCCGGGCCAGTTCGCTCTGTCCGTTGCTGCTTTCCAGTATGCCCTGTGCGAGGATGACGGAGGCCGGTATGCCGTACCGCCGCATCTGTAACATCGCAAATTCCGCGTATTTTGATGCGTATTCTTGATTCTTGCTCATTTCAGTTGTGTCATAATTAAGAATTATTGTGTCATCGTTTCATTCCTTTGGCCTGTCCTTCTTGTTCTGCCCGGCTTTCCTGTCGCCCGGTACTTGGCTTTGGCTCAATCCCGTCGCAAATGGCCACCCTGCATCCGCCGCGTATCAGCTTGGGCAGGAACATATCCAGTTCTTTCGCTTGGAACGCCGCAGTTTCCAAATCCTTTCCGTCTGTGGTCCTGAGCTTTCTGACTTCCACACCCAATATCCTTCCGGCTTTTCCGGCATCTTCCTTGTAGGCCTCATAGCTGTCATCCTTACGCAACAGCAGGACGGTATCGGGATGTTTTTCTTTCAGCTTCTCCCATTGTTCCAGAATGGAGGCATCAACCTGGCGGTTTTCGGCGGCCGTTCCATCTTTGCCCGGCTGTACATTTTCAGCCGGAGGATCTGCCGCCGCCCTTTCCGTTTGTTTCCGTTCTGTTTCCGCAGACATTTTCTCGCCGGTCGTTTCCTCCTGCACCTGTCCTTTCCGAAGCACGTCTGCGAAGAGCGTGGCCGCAAGATGCTTCTTGTATTTCACCGGCTCGTCAGCCACCCACATCCGCTGCCATTGCTGGGGCGTTACGCTGCGCGGCTGCAGTTGCCGCCCGTCAATGGTGGCGGCGCACTGTATGCCGTCCGTCCGGGTCTTGTACACGGACACGCGCTCTATCCTGTTAAGGTCGATGCCTTGTACATGGGTGGAAAACAGGTCAGCCTTGAGTTCCGGGTTGCTTTCGGCCAGCAGGTAATATTTGTTCGCCAGTTCACCCCGCACGGCGGAGATGTTCTGCATGGCCTGTTTCAAGGTCGTGAAAAAACGGTTGAGGTCATCCTTGTCGGGATAGACGCTGTACCCCGCCTTGCCTTCCGGCTTGATGTACAAGGCCCAGCGTTTTTCGTCATCCTGTATCATCTGCACCTGCTCGAAGCGTACCTGGCTGGCACGTTTTACGGCATCGGACACGGCCAGGGTGGAAAGGGTCTCCATCGACCAGTTCCGTAGCCTGGCCACCGTGACCTGCTTGCCTTCAAAGGTCAGGTCGTCAGGACGGTATCCCCATGTGCCGTCAGGGTTGTAGAACGCCACGTTTTCGATGCCCTCCTTGCCCAGTATGTTCCGTATGCGCTGTCTCGACATGCCAGGCACTTCGTTCTCCGCTTCCGGCGAGGCTCCTGCGGGGAGGATGACATCGGCGCTTTTCCCGTTATTGTCCCTGACTACCACGAAAGTCTTTTTCTCCTTGTCGGGATGCTTGGCTATCTCGTCAGCGATGAAATGGTGCAAGGGCTGTTCCTTTTTCAGCCTGGCGGTCTCACGCCGGTTGCGGTGCGTGGCGTATTCGATTTTCTCGCCGCGTTCCGCCTTGTGTATCACGTCGAGGGTGTTGTTCACTTCGCTCTCGATGATGTCGATGAGCTGCGGGTTCTCTTTCAGTTCCCTCGTCCAGTAGTCTGTCAGCGCCATGCTTTCCGGACTTAGCCGGGCAGGTAGTCCCAGTTCCAGCATCTTGAGGCCGGAGGCCAGCTCCACGGTGAGCCGTTCCTGCCTGACTGCTTCTTCGGATGGTGCCTTGCCGTCTTTCATCACCATGCCTTCGCGGGCCAGCCGTTGCTGGTGGCCGGTGGCGCTCACCACCTGCCGGAACACCTCCTGCACGTAGTCGTGGTAATGCTCGAAATCCTTTTGGCGAGGCACATAGACGGCATCCCTCGTGCTGTCGTAATGGGCCACGCCGCTGCCGTCCATACGGACAGGTACGAGATTCTCGCGCATTTTCAGCAGGAAGTCGTTGACACGGATGTGCAGATTGCGGTCGTCGGATTCGTTGAGCCCGCGTTCTGTAGCGCCACCTTCCTTTTTCAGCAGCCCCGTGTAGGCCTGCGCGTCCGTCATGGGCAAGAGGGTCTGGTCGATGTTGAACACGGTGCGTATCTCGCGGTTATGGATGCCCTTGTAACGCTGTTTGCCTTCTTCCGGTAGTTGCAGGTAGGCTTTGCGGTCAATCACGTCTTCGGGGTTGTTGCGGTTCACGTACTTGTTCCAGTTGTAGAACAGGAAGGGCGTACCTTTCTCATGTTCGCGTACCGGCTCTCCGCGCCGCTTCGCTTCGGCAAAGAGGGTGTACAGGTTGGTCTTGCATCCCTTCGCGTCTGAGTCGAGTGCCATGACAAGGGCGTTGAAGGGGCTTACGGACACGCCTTTTGGATAGAACCTCGGCAGGGTCTTGCCTGACGGGTTGAGCCAGTACCTTCCTGTATCTCCCGCACCGGCAAGGGCTTGGATGAGCAGTCCGGCCTGTTTCTGCGCCGCGTTCTTTTCTATGGGTGATTTCTCGTTCATAATATCGTTTTTTTAATGTTCCGTTTTTATTGGATTCCGCGTGAGCGGTGTATGGCCGGGCTTTCCGATTGCTCGTAGTTTTGTTCCGCCATGCTGCGCATCCGGTCATACCGTGCCAGTACGGCGTTGGCCAGCGTGTTCAGCGGCAGTGCCCCGGTGCGGTAGGCGTCGGCCACCGTGTCCGTCAGCTGGATGGTGCAGGGTACCTTGTCGATGGTGGCTACAAGGGTGTTCCCCTGCAGTACGGGCTGTCCGATGCGTGGGTCAAGCGGCTCGTCAGGGTAAGCCTTGTAGCGGACTTGTCCGGGGATTTCCTCCTGCCTGCCGCGTTCCAACGCCTCATGCCCGGCCTTGTTCAGCAGGTTCAGGCCGCCTACACCGATAAGCAGCATTTTCAGGATAGGGTTCTTGACGAACAGCCCGGCGATGACGGCGGCTATCGGTACGAGGTTGTCTTTCAGCCCCAACGACCGGGTCTTTCCCGTGAATATTCCCACGAGCAGGTCGGGCAGCATGGACAGCACGTAACCGAGGTTCTCCCCGATGTCGCCCATGCCGTCCAGACCGAAGTTGGCCAGCAGGCCTTCCCAACCGTTTTCATTGGTGGCCGTGACGCAGTTTTCCGACTCATCGCCAGATGGCCGTGTTTCCTCTTGCCCGGCGGCATTTTCTGTTTCTTTCTTTCGCTTTTCCTCCAGTTCCGCCTTGGCGGCTTCCCGCTTGGCCTGGTCAGCCTCCAGCTTCGCTTTCTCCTTCAGATAAGCTTCCTCCTGCCCGGGAGCGACAATCAGGGGTACGTCCTTGTATTTTTCATCCCGTTTGTTCACGTCCGGAACGGTGAACGTCTTGAAGGGGAAAGCATTGCTGTCTTGTTTATTCCAACCCATAAATCCAAAGTCAAAATCTACAATCGGTATCTTGTTAGCCAGTTTTTCGTTGGTGTCGGTGATGTAGTCATCCTCATGCGGCTGTATCGCCTTTTCTTCTTCCCTTATCTCGTTGAATATGTTGGTCTCGCTTCCGAACACGCCCTTGCTGATGCAGGCTTCCATGTCGTCTGCGGTGGGAGCGGCCTCTTTCCCTTTGTTCAGGTTGGCCACCGCGGTCATGCCCGCATCAAACCCTACAAGCCGGAGGAAAGAAGTCCATGAGCCTACGCCTCCCATAGCCAGCGCGTCTGCCGCCGTCCCCAAGGCCCAACCGGCGCCTTTCTCCACGGCCGACGGCTGATAGGCGGCCTCGCCCCGCGCTTCTATCTCTGCGTCCAGCGGCGAGCGGTTCAGGGTCTGCGCCATTCCGAACAGGCTGGTCTTGGCCGCCTTGCGGAGAATGTAGTCCGCAGATGATTTGGGCATCCCGTCTCTTACCAGCTTGTTTATCATCTGCCTCTCAACCCGGTAGCCGACGTAGGCACAGGCCAGGTCGCACCCGATACGGGCGGAACACTCGTCGTACTTCGCCCGCCCGATTTCTTTGATGACGGCATCGCGCCATTCCCCTGCCAACAGGGCAAGGTCCTGTTGGAGCTTCCCGGAAGCGAGGATGCGCTGCCGGCACATCTCCACATAGTCCTCCGTCGTCTTGGAGTTCCATTCGCCCGTCACCTTTAGCAACTGGTACGGGTCGCTTCCTGGCATCTGCGAGGAAGCCATGAAGCTGAGTATGCCTGCCGCGCTGCACGAATAGTCGCGCATCTCCTCCGCCTGCCTGTGCCCGAGTTCCTTGCGGACATCCTCCATTACGGGGGAGATGTGAAAGCGGAAGTAGTCCTTCAGCAGCCATTCTATTCCGGCGAAACGCCCGGTATCCTTTATCTTGCCCATCCGACTATTGCCATTTTTTAATTCTTAATTTTTAATTCTTCATTGAGATTAACTGTTCTCTCGTCTGCTCGATGGCACGGTGATAGACCTCCATCTGCTTGGGAAAATGCTCCTCCAGCCAGCCGTCCTTGTCAATCCGGTCGTGCAGGAAGAGGATGGCAGCCTGCCGGGTGATTTCCACCGACGGCTCGCCCTCATCCCGGTTGTTGAACCATGCCTTGGTCCACCAACGGACACCGGCCCTGTCGGGATAGACGCTGACGATTCTCGGTATGTCGAAGTGCTGTACGTCGATGTCCAGCCCGGCCAGCGGGTCGATGGTACCGTCCGCCGCTAAGTCCTGTTCACGGACTTTTTTTTTACTTCGTCATCCGCCGTGGAGAGGAACACGCCCAGCCTTGAGGCGAGGTAGTCCAGGAAGTCGGCTATCAGCAGTTCCTGTACCTTGCAGGCCAGTGGCAGGGCGCGGCGTCCGATGCCGAGCGGGTTGTACATGGACGGCACTGCCTCGAAAAAGTAATTCCGTGCGGCTGCCTGGGTGAATAGGTTGCGGAGCGACTGCTCCGTCCGCTGTGGCGATGCGTACAGACCGTGGCGCAGGTCGTCCAGGTAGCGTGGCAGAAAGCGGAGCATCAGCGTCTCTATCTCCTGCCGGTCTTTGTCATAGCATGTCCTGATGCCGGTTCCTTCCACGTCTTCCTGCATCCGGCTGTCCGAAGCATTGACGGCTTTCAGGTTGCCGTACAGCATGGTCAGGAACTCCAGCGGGTCAAGTTCCTCTCCGTCGAACGTCACTTCCATGTGCAGCAGGCGGCCGCTGAGTGACACGGGGTCCCCAGCTTGGACGGACTGGCCGAAAGCGGCGTACACGTTGGCCAGGTGGCCGTAGGTCACTTCGTACTTGCCATAACGGATGGTCTGGCAGATGCCGTGCGTCCGGTCGCTGCCGACGGCTGTCACCGTGCCGCTGGCCACGGCGGCCAGCAGGCGGTGGCTGGCGGGAAAGTCGATGCCGTGGTGGAAGAACTTTTCACCGGTGACGGGATGCGTCTGTTCCCCATAGCCCAGGGAGAGCGTCACGTCCTTATCAGTTTCCTCAAAGGGCATGCAATATCCGCTGGGGGAACGCAATATCATTTCTACGGTATATTCCATTGTCGTATGTATGTTGTTGTCTTATCTTCTCATTCCTGTGGACTGTCCTTGGTTTTCCTCCTGTCCGTCTTCCCGGGATTGGGCGGTCCCGGCCCTTGACTCTCCGCCCTGCCGGCGCACGTTGGAGTTGTTGCCGATGAGCATCAGGCCGAGCAGCAGCCCGGCGATTTTGCCCAGCCAGCCGGTGCGTCCGAAAACGAGGTAGGCTGCGGCAACCAGCCCGGCGAGGCTCAGGCCGGACACGTTGCCTTTGGCGAGGTTGCCGAAGAAGTTTCCGAACATGTCCAGGGCGTTGCCGCTGAAGATTCCTTGGAAAAAGTTGCCGATCCCGTTCCATCGGTCGGCGGTCTCGCTTACGGAGTCCATCGTTTCCCCGGCTTTCTCCTTTATGTCGCCCACGCTTTCCACGACCGTGTCCGTGGCACTTTCGCCTATCACCGCGTCGCTGACAATCCGTGCCACGCTCTTGTCTGTGGTGAGCTTTTCCCATGCCACGTAACCGGCCGCGCCTCCCACGGCCGCGCTCTTCATGGCCTGCCCGGCTCCGCGCAGGGTCTGCGAAGGGTGCAGGACGGCATGGCCTGCCGATTTGCCGGCCTGTCCGGTGGCTTTCCCGAGGCTGCGTGCCGCAGTGCCTCCGTATTTAAGTAAACTGCTCCAAAAACTCATGTCCTTAATTATTTATTATGTGGTATGCTTAAAATCCCTTATGTCCGTTCCGCTTCCACCGTTGCATGGCGGCGCGGGCTATCTCTTTCTTGTCGGCCATAGGCCGTGAACCTTCGTCTATCTCCGCCCAGATGTCGCCGAGCGTGGTGTATTTCACTGCCTTGGTCAGCCTCCGGATTTTCCGGTTCATCTGTTTCAATTTCGGGCGGATGCCGAAAACGGTCTCCATCCGTTCCTTTTCCGTCATCTTGTTGTCGCCCATGCAGACGGTGCGGATGTCGTTCACGATTTCCACGCCGCCGAGGATGACCTCCCTGTAGATCTTGTTACGTCGCGTGGAAAGGGCCACGGCAAGGGCGTTGTCGGGCGATTCGCCCAACTGCCGGGAAAAGTCGCCTAAGTTGTCGCACAGGGCGGTCACTTCGTGGTAGAAGCCGTAGATTTCCGCCGCATAGCTGATGACGGAACGGAACGAGTCAAGGTAGTCGTTGAACTCCCGCTGCAGGTCTGCCGTGGCCTTCACTTCCTCTTTGGTCCAGATATGCCCGGTCGTTTGCAGGAGCATCACTTTCTCTTGGTTCTTCAAAGACTTTTCCGCCTTGTCGGTATAGACCAGTATCATCCCGGCGAGGGTCGGGTCAATCTGCGCGCGGGCCTTGTTCCAGCCGGAGAAGGCGAGGAGGACGGCGGTAAGCAGGATGTACAGTTTCTTTTCCATGATGTGTCCTTTCTATCTGGTTGCGGTGCGGGCCGCCCTCCGCCAACGTTCCATGGCCATGGAGGCCACTTCCCCGTAGCTGCGGTCGAGCATCCCGGCGGTGGCGTTGTTCCATACGTCCGTCAGGGTGTAGTAGCGTATGCTCAGGTGGAGCTGGTGCAGCTTCTTCCCGAACAGTTCCAGCTTGTCGTTGAGCGCCCACAGGGTCATGGAGCGTTCCGCGCCGGTGAGCATGTTTTCCGGGCCGCCCTTGGCCACCGCGTCTTTCAGCAGGGTGAACACGGACACCAGTTCCGTGGCGGTCTCCATGTACAGGTTGTTCATGCTCAATGTGGCCGCGATGCCTTGCGGATTATCGCTGACGGCCTTCCGCAGCTTGCCCAGCGTGATGAAGATGCGCACACCGTCGTTGTAGAGGTGGGTGCAGGCCTTGAGCGAGGAGGCATAGCCGCCGGCGGTTTTCAAATAGCTGTTGTATTTCTCCTGCCAGCCGTGTATCTGGTTGAACTCGGCGGCGATAGTGTTCTGTAGCATGGCCGTCTGGGTCTGCCCCTTTATCTGGCTTTCCATCTGTCCGTCAATAAGCTCGTTACCCTCGGCCAGCGCCATCCATTCCAGCGGGTTGGCGGTGACTATCTGCGCGCGGCCTTTCACCCCAGTGCAGGCGAGGACGGCAAGCAGGAACAGTATGTCAATGGTTCGCGATTTCATAGATTCCTTTCTTTTGACGGTTAAACTCCACCCGATCGCGGATGGTGCGCACAATGTCCGAATCCTGCCGGATGCCGGTCAGGTCCTGCCAGGGCGTATTCCTGTCCGTGGAATAGACGCGGACGGTTTTCAAGCTGAAAACCTGTTGGAGAAATGTCTGGGATTCGTGAAAGTCCACCACGCGGTACAGTTCCATATAGTCCACCTTGCGCCGGAACACGCCCCGCTGGCATACAAGCTGCTCGTCGCCGATGAGGTAGCGGATGCGCCTGAGATAGATGAAACGGTAAAGCAGGCATACCCCCAATAGCAGAGATGCAGCCAGTGCCACGCCGGACAATGGCTTTTCCATGCCGCCGTAGGCCAGCCCCACGGGGCAGAGCAACAGCAGGGTCAATTCGTCTATGGCGAACTGTGCCGCGTGCGGCTGCAGAACGATGGTCCGGAAACGGGGTATGTATGCTGACTGGTTCATCGGTGGTATCCTTTTAATTGTTTCTGTTCGTCCTCGTTGTTCCCGTTCTGTCCTTGACGATTGGTTTCTTCCTGCTTTCGTAGTCTCAGGAGCTGGTCGTTCCAGTCCTTGCAGGCATAAAGCGGCTCTTCACGGACGGATTGGGTGTCGTTCCTTTCGTCCAGGCCGAGAAATTCCGACAGTCCTTTCCTGAAAATTTTGTAATATTCGTTCATGGCCTCCGTCTGTTCCAGGATGTCGTCCGGGTGGCTCACTCCGCCCGAGCGCATGGCCGACACTTCTTCCCATGCCGCTTCGTATTTCCCGTAGGCAGCGCGCACTCCGTCGGGCATCAGGTCTGCGTCGCCTTGGTCAATACCGCCGCTTTCGGGGATGGAATCCAGGTAGGGCTTCCGTTCAGGGGTAGGCTCGATGCCTGAGCGTACCGCACGGCGGATTTCCTTTTTCAGGTTCTCCGTGAACTCCTTGCCTGCAGAATCCGTGTCGAAGCAGATATGGTGTACGGCGGAGCGGCTGTGCGAGATGACACCGCGCATCTGGCCGGTGGTCGGGTTGCCGCCCGTGGAAACGAAGGCCGCTTTTCTCAGTTCCCTGTCCTCTTTCTGGTGGAGCTGGTAATAGGCCATCGCGTCGTAGGCGCTTTCAAACCAATAGATGCGCGTGGCGGAGGATAGGGGCGTTTCGGCCGGGCTGGCAATCCACAGGCCTTCCGAGGAGTTGCTTCCTTCGGCTTTTCCCTTGTAGCCGCCGCTGCCGTCCAGCCTCGGCCGCCCGCGCTCTTCCAGCCCTACCGTTCCTTCCTTCCCGGGCAGGGACATGGGAAAGGCGAGGTTGGAAAAGGTCAGGTCGTCCGCACGGTGTCTGGTGGCCAGGAAGAAGTGCTTGTGGAACGCATACTGTGTGTAGAGGTCGATGCCGCGGAACTTGAAATAAGGATAGAACTTCTTTTGGGTTTCCCTCTCTTGCGGATTGAAACGGTGGATGTCGTAGTCGTCCATCGAGAAGGGCTTGCTTTCCTTGAGCGGCTGCAGGACCCTCGTGGCGCGGTCGTCCGTGAAATGGTGCAGCAGGCGGTTGCATACCAAGTTGACCAGCCGGTCGGGCGACATCCCGACCCTGTAATCGGAGAAGTATTGCGGATGCTCCTTGATGAAGGAGATGACGTTGTACCGCTTTTGTTCGGGCGGTTGGAAACAGCAGATGCCGTTTGCCGTTACGATAAACTTGTCGCCACGGATACGCCTGCCGTCTCCGTCCAGACGGACGTAGCTGGGATAACGCAGGCCGTCACGTCGGTTCAGATGGTAGCCCGCGTCCTTCAACACGTCCTGTATGTCTATCCGCCGCAGGAAATCGTCGTATGTCAGGTCTCCTTCTCGCATCGTTATTGTTTTAATTCCGTTGTATTTCTTTGTTTATCTGCCGTTGCCCAAGTGCATGTCCCTATGCTCCGCGTTCATGGCCGCCTCGAAGTTCCTTGCCGCCACGTCCATCGGGGTGTCCACTCCCGGCTTGAAATAGGGTCGCGGTGGGGGTGGTCCGAAACGGTCGGCGAACACGGCCGGGGCATGGTGCGGTGGATGGTGCGCGTCATGGAGCAGTCCGCCCATTACGGCGGCCCCGGCCAGCAGGGCACCGCCGATTTTCGCGCCCAGCCCGGTACGGCTCTTCATGTCAACCTCGCCGAATATCTTGGAAAACAGCTTCATGCGATGGTAATCGTCCACAGCAAGAAACTTGTCGTAGTCTTTCTGGGTAATCTCATGGCTCACCCTTTCGCCGTCGATGACGGCTGTCATGCGGTACTTGCCTTCCGTTTCGGTGGGCTCCACGCTGATTTCTCCCACGCTGACCTCCCTGCCGTGCCTCCCTTCACGGAACCAGCCCTTGTCTTCATTGATGTAGGCCAGATCGTTCCCATCTACGGATGCGCCCTCACGGAGTGTTTCCGCTTCCACGGAATACCTGTCGGAGGCTTGTACCGGTTGTACTCTGGTCTTAGCCGTCGTTTCCTGTTGCTGCGCCGCATCTATTTCCTGCCGCACTTCCGGGCGCAGGTCGATGGCGATGCGTTCCTTTCCGTTCAGCATGTCCATAGTGACGGTGGAGGCAAAGTCGGATTGGATGATGCCGTTCAGCGTTTCCAGCCTTTGCTCCAAGGAATGTTCCTTTAGGGAGTTGGAGGTCAGCACGGCCAGTTCCTCGTCGGTCAGGTCGTACACCATGTCCGCCGCCACTTTCTCTGACTGGACGGTCAGGGTTTTCTTTTCCGTGTCTATGACAAGGCCGTGCGAGGCCAGGCATTCCTGCCATTTCTCATTGGAGAAATAGACAGGGGAGGTGACAAGTTCTTTGTAGGGCTTGGCCGGTTCCGTGCTTCTCGGCACGGTGTGCATGGGTGTGATGACGGCCTCTAGGTCTTGCAGTACGTCCTGGCTGGCCGGTGCGGAAGGACGGGCCTGTCCTTTGTAGTAAAAGCCATAGCCGCCCGATTGCAGTTCGCCGGGTTTCAGCCGTCCGTCGGGACGCTCGGCCATCATCGGCGCGCCGGGGAAGAACATGGCACCCCCTACACGGCGCAGGTGCCAGCCGCCCTGTTGCCTCGGCGTCCATCCTAAGAAGGCGGGATGCCAGCCGAGCCGTCCGTATTCCCCGGCACCGATGCGGTAGCCGTGAAGGCCCATCGCCACCCGTCCGTTGGCGTTGCGGGCGTGTACGAAGTTGCGGGGCAGGTAGAAGTCGCCGCCCACGATCTCCGTAAAGGTGTTGTAGGCTTTCTTGTTGGCGTAGTTCGTGCCCCAGTCGGTCAGAGCCGTCACTTGCCTGTCCGTGAGCGGATAGGACAAGAGCGGGGAGTCGTGTCCTTGCACCAGCAGCTTGTAGCTGCCGCCGTCCATGACGACGTGGGCCTGCATCCCATTGCGCAGCAGGATGTCACGCAGTTCGGGTTGCAGGTCCGCAGCTCTGGGGTTGGTGTTCTTTCTGATGGCCATAGTCGTAATCTGTCAAGGGTTATGCGTCACCGCTTTCCAAGGCGGCTTCCAGTTGTGCGTCTTTATGATGGACAAATCGTTCCGCGCTCTCGTCGTTGGCCGGGAGGGAGTGCCTGTCGCAATAGGCGGCGTATTCCTCCTGCCACTCGCGGCTGTGGTGGTTCACATAGTCCAGCCAGCCGTATTCGCCGTCCTGCATCTTTTCGATAAGGATGTCTTCGGGATAGAAAGTTGTCGTTTCCATAGGTCTGTTTTATTTGCGGAGTGAGGCGGCATGGCGTTCCGCGCTCTTCTTCTGTTCGTTCCAGAGTTCTTCTGTGTATTGTTCTTCCGGCACATAATCCAGGTTGCCGTCCTCGTCCGTCACCCAGCAGCCGTAGCAGCCGAAGGTGTACTTGTCCCATTCGCGTTTGGCCTGTTCCTTCCATTTCTGACTGTCGCCATCGCAGAAGCGCAGGCCGGTACGGTCGTTCAGGTCGATGCCCACCGTGACGGTTTCATCGTCCACAAGGAACGTCAAAGGTTCCCCGTTCTGGATGCTGCGGATTTCGGCGGAACCGAGGCGCATTTCGTCAGACAGCACCTGCAGGTTGCGCCCGATAATGGGAGTGGCTACGGACATCACCTGCCTGGTTCCGGGATCTATCTGCACAAACATCTTCTGACGGCCTTCCGCCGTTTCCACCTGGGCAAGGATGGCCTTGCCATCCATCAGTTGCTTTTGCTGTTCCTCGCTGTATTGTTCCAACGGGGAAGTTTCCAGCACGGGATAGAATACCACGTCCACCTTGCCGTCATCCAGCCGGACAAGGGCGAAGCGGGTACGGCTCTTGACGGTCTGGCCGTCCTCGTCCGACACCCGGATGGGCAGCACGGGCGAACGTCTGCCGCGGCCGATGTCCTCCAGGGCGAACAGGGGCAGGTCTTCTATCATCTCGCGGGTCAGTCCGAACTGGCCGAGTACCTTGTAGGGTACTTCATGTTCTTCAAATCGTACTTGTTTCATACTTATAAGATATAATTTGAATCATACTCCGGCAAAGGTAATTTAATTCATTTATAACCTCTCATTTTATGGCTTGTTGTCTCACTGTTTTAGGTTAGTTTATCTTTTGAGTATGATTTAAGTTGTATTTTCATACTCGAATTTTATTTTATGTTATATCTTTTGTGGTGGCCGTCTGATTTTTCGTTCGGATGTCAGACTATGCTTACTTTTGCAGCATGAAAACATGGATTATGATATTGATAGGCGGATGCGTCCTGCTTCCGTCAGCCGTATGGGCGCAGTTCCATACGGTCCGTTATGATTATGGCCGTTGCAGTCTGGAAGTGATGGAGGATGCTTCAGGCAATGCGGAAAGTAGGCCGGACGCTATGGACGCAAAAGCGGCTGCACCATCCACATCGGATGATACAGCCGCCAAACGGAAAGAGTGGATAGGTCGCTACATGAGCGTATCCTATCCACTCCGTAAAATTAAGGTGAATTCTCCCTACGGTGTCCGCCGTGACCCGTTCACGGGAAAGAAGTCCAGGCACAACGGCATCGACCTATATGCCCGTGGCGACGATGTGTTTGCCATGCTGGACGGACAGGTCGTGAAGATAGGGCAGGACAAACGGTCTGGCAAGTATGTAGTCTTGCGCCACGGTAACTATACCGTCAGTTATTGCCACCTCTCGCACATTCTTACATCCAAAGGCGCATCCGTGCGTCCTGGCGAGACAGTCGGCATAACCGGCTCAACGGGACGTAGTACGGGTGAACACCTGCATATTACCGTTCGCTACCGGAAGAAATATGTCAATCCGCTTGTTTTGTTGGATGCCATTCACAAAATCAAGAGCCAGGCATTTGAACGCTTATGCCTTATGTATCAGTGACATTATCGGTGACATCACCACTGACATCACCACTGACATCACCTACGACATCACCTATAACATTGCACATGATGACTTTTACATCAAGCACCATATTATCTGATGGAATCAATGGCTTTGTATTTCTGATTCCGGCTTGTCGGTGTCTCTGGCTCCGTCATAGTAAGCATACCGGTTTCCAACATGGGATTCAGATAAGTTTCCATGAGGTTCTTCCTGTCGCTTAAACCTAAATTTTCAAGAATTTCGGATGCGGTTCTTGGCTCCTTGCAGAACTCTAAAATTTGTTTCATCCTAACATCTTTCTTGTGGGGTTTTCTTGTGGGGTTTTCTTGTGGGGTTTTCTTGTGGGGTTTTCTTGTGGGCTCATCATCATCGGATTTTCCTATCCGCATGGTCAGTACGACATAATCCGGACGTGTCTCCTCCGTCACGGTCGGTGTTGGCCATCCCAAGTACCGCCAGCCGCTCACAATCTTGTCCACACCGCTTCCGGCTTTCTCTGCCCGTCCCAGACGCATGAACATCTTTTGCAATGTCGGGTTGCGGCAGATGCTTCGCCCGCCTTCAAAATACTGTTGTTTGGATACCAGCATCATGCCTGGATTCTGGAATGTAAGCGCTTCGTCTGTCCTTTCCACGATGATGTTGCCCATCGCATTTGTATCAGCATGAATTATGCAATTTATCAAAGCTTCCCTTACTGCATCATGGGCGGGTGTCTCCTCTTGCCGGATTCCATCCTTTATCATGAACGGGCGGGGCAACGATTGTATCAGGCGGTTGTACACCCTCACATAGAACTGGTACAGGTTGGCTTCCCACATTCCATCGGGATAAATGCGGTTCGTCCACCTTACGTCGGGGTCGTCAGTGGCTATCCGTTCCCGGTAATCCACAAAGAAACTCGGGTCGCCCGAATTGTTGGTGATGCTGTCGTACTTCCCGAACATCAGTATTCCGGCCAGGGTAAATCCCTCATTTCCGGTTTCAAACTCCGTGGCGTATGCCCCGATCTTTTTCAGGAAATCCATGTCGCTGATACCTACCCACGGATGGGTGGGTTGCAGACTGGCAAAAGTCTGCCGGTACTGGTGCAGGGTTTCTATATCAATGTCACGGTTGAAGTCATACCCTTTAAGGATGCGTCCGTCCTGCGGATGGCGGTCATGCTCGGCATCGGAGAACATTCGCCTTATTTCCGCGTCCGTACACAGGTAGTCGCCTTCATGATTGCGGCGGTAGGTGTTCCCGAATGGATTTGTGGTGAGGTAAACGGGGCGCAGGTCATAGCTGGCACGGGGAATTTTGCATATCAGAATATAGGAACCGTCAACGGACTCTATTCTAACGTCATCTTCATGGGGAAGGCATACGCTGACTTTTCCCTTGTTGTGTGCGCAATCCCAAAAATTCTTTTTATAGCGTGTCACGGTTTCTTCGGTCAGGCCATCCAAAGTAAACGTGCCGTTCTTTTCCTGTATGCCAAGCACAATAATGCCTCCGTCCGTATTGGCAAAGGCTGAATAGCTTTCCCACAGGCTGGCAGGAATACCGCCACGGGCGGACTTGAACTCTATTTCCGAATTTTCGCCTTTACCCATCATAGCCTTCAGTCTTTCTCTTATATCTTGCATGATGTCAATTCTATGTTATGGACGCAATAATTCCCTCCGGCTTACCTGAAGCAACTCGGCGATTTTGGAGAGTGTGTATAAATCCGGTTGACAGGTGTTGGTACACCATTTCGATACCGTAGTAGGGTTTACGCCCAACTGTTCGGCCAACCAAAGGTTGGTCTTTCCTGTTTCGGCCAAAACGGCTTTTATACGGTTTATTTCTTGTCCCATGTATAAATTCATTTGAATTGGATGCAAATATAATGATTTTTGTTGAAAATAGTTCGTCTTTTGGTGATTTTGTACCTGTTCCGCCTGAAATGATTTTCCCGTGCAAAGTTAAGGCGGCAGTGAACCTGCAAGGCGCGTCATTCTTTTGCGCTTAACAAATATCAACTCGCAGGTTCTTTAATATTTGTCAACACAAACGAACCGCACGGACTTTCCGCTTCTTCCTTGCCTTGTTCCCTTCTTTCGCCTTTAGGGAAAGCACGTAAAATCAAATCCCGTCGGACGAGGTGAAAAACCTCCGAAAAAAGGGATAAAAAAAGAATTTCTACAAACAATTAAAACTGTAAAACGTATGAAACAGATGATTTGGACAAGCGAAGCACTGTTCGATGAACGGTCACGGCAAGAGTATCAGAAATTTCAGCGGGAAGCGTTGGACAATGCGATGTACAAAGTCTGTGACGAGGAATGGGCGGATGAGGTATATTCCTGGCTCGATGACGAACGTATCAATTTGGACAAGGAAGTGGATGGTGTCATCATGGCGTTCGGTGACATCGGCACTTGGCGTGGCAGGCGGCAAGGTTATCAGATATTGGGCAGCAACATTGCCGGTATTCTGAAAACAGAGTGTGAGAATGCGGAATGGTACGGCGACAGCTACAATATCCGGGCACGGATGGCACACCACGACGGTACGAACTATGCCCTTTACCGCATTGCCAAAGACCGCGACGAGGCGGAACGTATTGCGGAGAAGATTTACTATCATGAGATTGACGAGGAAGGCTTCCGCCGCAGGACACGCTCACTTTATCCGTATGTGGCTGATGTATATGGATGGAAAATCAGGCAGTCTAAACATAAATGACGGATTTTATGTATTACGAAACGAATTGCACCTGCATCACCATAGATGAGTGGTACAGGCTGATGAAAGGGGCACGGAAATGTTCATACAGACGGTTGGTCAGCAGGATTAAGAAAGAGATGCCTTCCTTGTACCACGAGCTTGCCCTTCAGTTTTACAGTAAGCATTCGATAAACTACAGTCATTAAATATCTATATAATGATAGCGACTGTTACTATTGGATTCATAGTGACAATCCTTTTGAGGAACAATGCAAACAGACAAAAACGCATTACATTCTGGTACATTCCGGTATAGAGTATTTCTTGCATAAATAGATGAATAAAACAAAAGCCTTGACACATTTCAGCAAGACCAATGGAGGTACGCGGAAAGTGCCAAGGCTTTTTATAGAGCGGAACAATGTCTAAACCATAGTTGTATTCAGATACAAAAATCCCCTTGGTTTGTACTTCGCAAGCACAAGCCAAGGGGAAAACTTCTATGCCTTTTGAAGGCTTTTGAAAGCTGTTCTATTTCTTATCAATGAACGCCGCCTCCACCTCCGTTGTGTTCACGGTTATAAGTCGTCGTTACGATGGCCACATCACCGTATTGGCTTCCTGATACCGAACGGTTCAAGGCAGACACGGTCAATGTCGTCACCTGTTGCTCTCCGGTTACATGCAAGGCAGTACCGATAGGCAAGGTCACGTTGATAGGATAACTTCCGGTAGCTGTAGTGACATTGGCACCGGCTATGCGGGCTAAAATCTCTATCAAGTATGCCATGATACGGCTTGTACCAGATGATGTGATTTCTGTACCGACATGGTAGGTGAATGAAGCCGAACCTACTGTCATGTCACCGTTGCCATACAGGTTATCCCAAAGGTCTTGTTCAAAAGCAAGCGGGGTGGTTGTCGTGGATGAAGTCACTTCTGCACCGAACAGCAGAGTATAGGAAGTAAACTGGTCGGCGAACACGGTTACATGGTTGCCGTCCACTGTATATTCGGCATCTACCCATTGGCCATTCACGAATTTCTGTGCCCTGATGGACTGTGCCACTTCCGCATCAATATCGTAGGTCAAAGATATTGGCTCTGCCAGCGTGGTATTCGCATCGGTGCAAGCAACGTTCGTACCAATAAGCATAAGTGTTTCAGCAGCACGTGTGGTTGCCCGTGTCCCAGTCCGTGCTTCAGCCTCGTCCAACGTATATAGAGGCGTGATGACAATAGAGCTTCCTTGCGGCAGTGCTGATTCCGGCACAGTCACATCTACTGTCACTTCGCCTTCCTCATTACCTTCGATGGTCTCAGATGTCACACTGGTTTCTGTATTTCCGTTGGCTGAGATTTCCACGGTTGTACCTTCATTAGGCAATGAAACATTCCATACCACGTTATTGCCGTTTGAAGAAACTGTGACGGTCGTCTCTTTAGTCTGTTTTCCGGAAGCGGATGCTGTCAATGTATGGGCGCCTGCAGACACACCGTCGAAGACAAACATACCGTTTTCATCGGTTTGCACACTTGTGCCATCCATGCTTACTGTGGCTGATGGCAACCCATTCCCATCCATGCTTGTAACACGGCCGCTGATACTATGTGATACCTCTACGGTAGGCGGTGTTACATTGCTGTAGTCCGGGTCGTCATCACTGCACCCTACAAAACTTGTGGCAAGAGCACACCAAGGAATGCGTACATTCCAAACTTCACAAATCTTTTCATTTTAAGAATGAATTTAATTAAACAAAAAATTAAAACCCTGTTGGGGTATATTGTTCTCACCAATTATAGTCGAACCTTTCAATGTCTTCCTCAACCAGTTCGTCACCAGTTTGGACTTCAATAAAGTGTAAATCCGTAATGGCTTTCACCGCATGTTTCTGTCCTTTCCGGATGAATACCACATCACCGCTTTTTATCTCGCTTACTTCTCCGTCAAGAACCAACTTACCGGTTCCATCCACAAACACCCACACTTCATCCCTGTGGAAATGCACTTGGTAGCTGATGTTTTTTCCAGCCTTGATGCAGAGGTGTTTTGTCAAAGACCGGCTGCGTTTGTCTTGCGCCTCATACCGGTCAATGACTTTGTATGTTCCCCATCTGCGCTCTTCGTACATGGGTCGGTCGTTTATTTGGCTCACTAAAGGCTTGATGCGTTCGCAGCATCCTTTGTCCGCAACCAATATCCCGTCCCGACTTGTCGCCACGATAAGGTTGCCTGTTCCTACGCACACGCAAGGAATGTCAAGGGTATTGACTACATGGGTGTGGCCGGCATGGTCCAACAACGTATGGCCAATGGACTCGTTTCCGAGTGCATCCGACAACACATCCCAAGTGCCAAGGTCTTTCCAAATGCCTTGGAACGGGATAACGGCTACAGATTCTGCTTTCTCGGCCACTTCGTAGTCGAAACTGATTTTTGGAAGTTCCCCATAACGGTTGCGGATGTCCTGGAATGTTTCAGCTTGTATGTATTTCCGGGCTATATCTATCATGTATTCCAGCCGGAAAGCGAACACGCCGCCATTCCAGAGGGCACCGCCATCGATCAGTTCCTTGGCCTTGTCCGCATCCGGTTTTTCTGTGAAACGCTCCACACGCCAGACACTTCCAGTCCTGTTTTTAGGGATGATGTAGCCATATTTGGTGGAAGCATAGGTAGGTTCTATGCCCATCAGCACTAAGTCAGCCGTTTTTTGACTTGCCGCTTCCGCCATTCGGCGGATTGCCTGGAAGTATCCGTTTTCCGTATAAGGGTCGCTTGGCATGACGACCACCACTTCGTCCTTGGCGCAATGCTTCTCTTTTTGCAGATAAAGGCAGGCCAGCGCAATGGCAGGGAAGGTGTCGCGCCGTTCCGGTTCCGTCACGACGTTTACAGTTTCACCGAGTTGGCTTAATATCGGATCACGCTGGCTTTCACCGGTGGCGATGGTTACATCTGCATCCAGCCCCGTCTCCCTGATTTGGCGGACAACCCTTTGCAGCATGGATTCTCTTGTTCCATCCGGAGCAGGCAGCAGGCGCAGGAACTGTTTGGAATAGGATTCATTGGATAGCGGCCACAGGCGTTTGCCTGAACCGCCGGATAACAATATCAATTGCATGTTGTCCTCCTCGTTTTATCGGTATTCCTATATATCCTTACCGTTCCGCCCGCATGGGATTATGCAGGAAGTCATCATAGGCAAGACGGATTCCGTCTTCCAACTCTGTCTTGTAGGTCCACCCAAGCGCTTTCGCTTTCGACACGTCAAGCAGTTTGCGCGGCGTGCCGTTAGGGCGGGTCGTGTCCCAGCGGATTTCACCGGTATAGCCGATTATTTTTGCAACCAGCTCTGTGAGTTGCTTTATGGTCAGTTCCTTGCCGGTGCCTGCGTTCACCGTTTCATTTCCCGAATAATTGTTCATCAGGAACACGCACAGGTTGGCAAGGTCGTCCACGTACAAGAACTCGCGGAGCGGAGAGCCGTCACCCCAGCAGGTCACATAGGGAAGCCCTTGTTCCTTGGCCTCGTGGAAACGGCGTATCAAGGCCGGCAATACATGGCTGTGTTCCGGATGGTAGTTGTCATTTGGCCCATACAGGTTGGTAGGCATTACGCTGATGTAATCCGTTCCATATTGCCGGTTCAGGAACTCGCAATACTTCAGTCCCGAAATCTTGGCAAGAGCGTATGCCTCATTGGTCTTTTCCAACGCTCCGGTCAGCAGGCAGTCTTCTTTCATGGGCTGCGGTGCCATGCGCGGATAGATGCACGACGAACCGAGGAACTCCAGTTTCTTGCACCCGTTCTGCCAGGCTGAATGGATGACGTTCATTTCCAATACCATGTTCTCGTACATGAAGTCAGCCAATGCCGACTCGTTGGCTACGATGCCGCCCACTTTGGCTGCGGCAAGAAACACGTACTCCGGCTTTTCTTCGGCAAAGAAACGTTCCACCGCTTCCTGTCTCGTCAGGTCCAGTTCCTTGTGGGTACGGGTAATGATATTCGTATATCCTTGCCGTTCCAGTTCACGTACAATGGCGGAACCGACCATTCCACGGTGTCCCGCCACATATATTTTTACGTTTTTCTCCATCATTTCACGATTCCTTTCTCCAAGTATTCCGCAAGGTTCAGGCGCACACGTTCGCTGGCGCGTTCTACGGCTACCTTTGCCATGTCCGCGTCCACCATTAACTTGACAAGCTGTTCGAACGGAGTCTTTTGGGGATTCCAGCCCAATTCCCTCTTGGCTTTGGAGGGGTCGCCCCACAGGTTGACCACATCGGTCGGGCGGTAAAAGTCTGGCGACACTTCCACCAGCACCTTGCCGGTCTTGGTGTCAATCCCTTTCTCGTTTTCACCTTCCCCTTCAAACCGCAGCTCGATGCCTGCATAGTGGAAGGCGAGCTGGCAGAACTCGCGCACCGAATGCTGTTCTCCGGTGGCAATGACGAAATCTTCCGGCTTGTCGTTTTGCAGGATGAGCCACATGCATTCCACGTAGTCTTTGGCATAGCCCCAGTCGCGGAGCGAAGACAGATTGCCGAGGTAGAGCTTCTCCTGCTTGCCTTGTGCGATGCGTGCGGCTGCAAGGGTTATCTTGCGGGTAACGAATGTCTCGCCGCGCCGTTCGCTTTCATGGTTGAACAGGATGCCTGAGCAGCAGAACATGTGGTAAGCGTCGCGGTATTCCTTCACTATCCAGTAGCCGTAGAGCTTTGCCACAGCGTAAGGGCTGTAAGGGTGGAACGGCGTGTTCTCATTCTGCGGCACTTCCTCCACCTTGCCATACAGTTCGCTGGTAGAAGCCTGGTAGATGCGGCAGGTGTCCGTAAGGTCGCATTGCCTTACTGCTTCCAAGATGCGCAATACGCCGGTGGCGTCCACGTCAGCCGTAAATTCAGGCGAGTCGAATGACACCTGCACGTGGCTTTGCGCAGCGAGGTTGTACACTTCATCCGGTTTCACCTTTTTCATTACCTGCAGGATGCTCATCGAGTCACCAAGGTCTGCATAATGCAGGTGAAAGTGCGGATGCCCTTCCAGATGGGCAATCCGTTCCCTGTAGTCCACGGAAGAACGGCGGATGGTGCCGTGCACGTCATACCCTTTACCTAATAGGAATTCGGCGAGGAACGAGCCGTCCTGCCCTGTGATTCCTGTAATCAATGCTCTTTTCATAATCCTAAAAATATATTTACCATAAAAAAATAACCTGTTGTCTAATAAGCGTCTTTGTCGCCGTGCAAGGCGTTTGCCACCGTCTTGTAGATGATGTATAAGTCCAGCCCGAAGCTCCAGTGCTCGATGTACCAGATGTCGCCTTGGATGCGTCCTTCCATCTGCTCCAGTTCTTTTGTCTCGCCCCTGAAGCCGTTCACTTGGCTCCATCCCGTGATGCCCGGCTTGATGAAATGGCGCACCATGTACTTGTCTATCAGTTTCGAGTATTCCTCCGTATGTTTCACCATGTGCGGCCGTGGGCCTACCACGCTCATGTCGCCCAACAGGACGTTGATGAACTGTGGCAGTTCGTCGATGCTTGTCCGGCGCATGAAGTCGCCCCACTTGGTCTTGCGAGGGTCGTCGCGGGTCGCCTGTAAGGTGTCGGCTTGCGCGTTCACTTTCATGCTGCGGAACTTCAAGCAATAGAAGTCCTTGCCGTTCAGCCCGGTTCTTTTTTGCCGGAAGAATACCGGACCGGGCATGGTCAGCTTGGTGATGATGCTTACCACAATAAGTATCGGGATAAACAGTGTGCAGAGGAAAGCCAGTGAGAACACGATGTCGAAAGCACGCTTCAGCATCCGGTTCTCTATCCAGCCGAGCGGTTCTTCGTGCAGGCTCAGGCAAGGCACACTGCCCATCATGCTGAAGTGCATGCGGTGGTACAGGTAATTGCGCACGTTGGGCACACTGTAGAACCTTACCAGGTGGTTCTCGCAATACGTGATGAGGGGCAGTATCTCGTCCTTTTGCCGGGAGGGCAGGCAGCAGTACAGGTTGCGCACCTGCGCTTCATGCGTTTGCAGGTAAGGGATAACGTCAGCCGTTGTGCCGAGATAGGCACATTCCTCCGGAAAGTTTTTGTTAGGTTGTGCGTCGAAGTAACCGTATACCCGATACCCGATAGACGGATCATCCACCAGCTCATGATACAGCGTCACGTTGTTCTCCGTGCTGCCCACAAATACCACACCGTTCTTGCGTCTATTCTTCTGCCAGTAGCATTTGATGAATTTTCGTATGCCCAGCCTGAAACCGGAAATCACCACCAGCATGGCAACGAGGTAGGCAGCATAGATGCTCCATTCTGGAAAAGCGAATTTCCCCCAGTACAGCATTGCGGTTGCCACGATGGAGAAGAAGAACACGTTTCGCAGCACGCGCCCCACAATCTGGTAGTTGCGCACTTTCTTAAAGTGCAGGATGATGCCTCCGTTCACCGTACAACCGAAATATACGGCAGTGATGAGCAGGTGCGATTGCAGCGACGCCGCGTCTTCATGCAGTCCGCTTATCCGGCAGGCAATGCCGAACAGCACGTTACAGAGCAACAGGTCTCCCAACATGACCAGTGGTTTTACCAGAGAGTCATCCCGTTTGCGGTAGTCTATTTTTTCCATAAAATGAGGTGATAGAAGTTAAGTTCTAAAGGATAATTGCCGGCTAATTCATCTTTTCCATGAAAATCAGCCAAAGGAAGCGTGCATTCCCGATGATGTACCGTCGCCACATCCTCTTCGGCTCTTTCAGTAAGCGGTACAGCCATTCGAAGCCGCTGTCTTGCCATTCCTTCGGGGCACGTTCCACTGTTTTTGCAAAGAAATCGAACACAGCGCCGATGGTGCCTGTATGGCATTGGATATGCAGTTTGTCCCAGTGCGTATAAGCCCACACCTCCTGTTTGGGGGCAGTCATGCCTATCCATAGCAAGTCCGGGTTAGCTTGGTTGACAGCCGTGATAATGGCAGCGTTGTCCTCGTCAGAGAACACCGGTTTATAGGGCGGACTGTAGGTTTCCACCTCGATGCGTGGATATTCCTTTGCCGCATGTTCCTTGATGCGGGCAAGCGTCTGTGGGCTGCTGCCCATAAAGAAACATTTGCCGCCTTTCTCGTTCAGCCGTTCCATTTCGGCGACAAACAAATCCCATCCCGCAATGCGTTCTTGAGGTTGCGATTGGGCGTTCAGCCACCGGCATGCCTTCACGATGCTCATTCCGTCGGGAATCAGCACGTCGCCTTTTGTCAGGGCTTCGGCAAAGAGCGGATTATCCTGCGCCATGTCGTAAGAATAAGCGTTGATGGTGTTTATCAACAGCTTGCCTTCGGGCAATGACGAGATATCCGACTTCTTTTCCAAAAGCCGTAAATGTTTTAGTTGAATCATTGTTGAATTTGTATTTGAATCTGTTTGGACTTACTGCAGATTGTTTGTTTTCAGTAGTTGGTTATACAGCTCCACCATTCGCTTTGCCTTGTTGTTCCATGACAGTTCCTGCTGCCTTTCCTTGCAGTTCCGGGAACATGCTTTCAGCAGGTCACGGTTCTTCTCAAAACGGTTCAAGGCTTCGGCAAAATCAGTTACCGATTGTCGGGGATGGGTCAGCTCGATTTTATGCCCTACTTTTTCGTCAATTACAGATGCCATGCCGCACGCATTGAAGCACAGTACAGGCAAACGATTGCTGATGGCTTCTAATACTACTGTAGAAGTGTCTTCGCTTACGCTGGTGAAAAAGAATAATTGGGCACGGCGCATAGCATCCATTATTACGTGATTAGGCTGGTTGCCAATCTTAGTCTTTTCTTCATGGGTAATCTCAGGAGCACCGTCAACCTGGACTTCAACTACTTTTTTGCGGGTATCCTTAAACCATTTCTGGAAAATGTTATAAGGGACTTTGTTCTTGACACAAAACGATTGGAGAGATTCTCCACGGGGTAACGCCTCCG